>CAZDTE010000149.1:0-7724 GCA_964508275.1 uncultured Ardenticatenales bacterium | reverse complement strand
CTGATTTCTGTTGCACCCTATGGTTTGCCCCCATTTTTTGAAAAGATACCTTTTTCTGTGCAAATCCGTGCAATCCGTGGCAGATTCAGGAGGTGCTGAAATCCTTGACGCCCAAAATTCTTTACAAACGAGTCAAGTCTAGACTCACAGATAAAACGAAACACGGATTTTCATTCCTTGGGTTCTTATCCGTGTTCTTCTCCATCCGTGAGTCTGGTTTCTTGTCGGTGTGAGGCGCAGCTTCGTTAGACGGTTACCTCTGGCCTACAGTTGCTGGACGGTGCTTACCAGGATGCCCGGCTCACGGCTCAAGTTCAACTCGACCGGTGCGATGCGCTCCATGGCGTCGTCGTAGAGCAGCCGGATCGCCGGTCGATCAGGGTAGCGCGGGTTTGCCCGAATCACGATACCTCGATACCCCTTGTAGAAACCGGTCTTAACCACGACGCCGATGCCGACGGGAAACAGGGGCAGCATCGACAAGAAATGATGGGTGATATCAGCATTGAGGATCGCTCCGGACATTTCGCGCATAATGCTCTGTATCGTTTGTGGGGCAAGCGAAGGCTTGCCGGGCCTCTCGCTGGACAATGTGTCATACACATCGGCAACCGAGGCGATTTCCGCAAATGGAAGGATATGGCGATTGGTATCCAGCGTGCGGCGGTGGAACGTGTTCGTCCCGCGCAAGCCGCGAGGATAGCCGCGCCCGTCCTGCCGTTCATGGTGCTGGAAGGCGACATGGTTGATCAGCACCGTGTCGGGATTTCGTGTTTTCAGGAGCTGGTAGCCGAGCGAGGTGTGTTGCTTCAGCTTGCCATATTCACGTTTGTTCAGTGGGCCGCGACGGCGCAGAATCTCCTTGTCCACAAACAACTTCCCGATGTCGTGCAGGATGCAGCCGGTGCCCAGTTTGACCAGCTCTCTCTCCGTCATGTACAATCGCTTGCCGATCATCAGGGCGGTGATCGAGACCTCGATGGAGTGCCCGAACGTGCGATCGTCGTGCGAGCGAATCTCGGCAATGCCGGAAAGCATATCGGTGCTGGCCATCTCGCGCAGGATCGCCTGCACAATCGACTCCAACTGCTTAAACAGCGGCTCCGCCTTTACCAGGTTCGCGGCTCCAGATTGCACCGCCGAGGTCACCGATTCTCGCTGCTCAACAGCGTCGGTTATCGCCTTTCGGGCAACCTCGTAAACCTCCTGAACCGTGACTCGGGCCCGCAAGCGAACATGTTCCGAAACGGTCTCTTGGATGTCTACATCGTTGGTATCGCGGTCGTAGATGTACACTGCCGTGAACCCCCTGCGAATCAGGCTCTCGATGTAGCCTTCCGTCAGGGGCACTTTGGCTCGCAGCAGCATGTTGCCCTGCGCGTCGTAGAGGTCTCGGGCCAGCATCGTGCCCGGCCGCAGCCGGTTTACAGAGACTCGTAACACGTTCCTCCCTTTCAGAATCAGGGTTCTCGTTCATTATACCCGAACGCGC
Source organism: uncultured Ardenticatenales bacterium (assembly GCA_964508275.1). Taxonomy (GTDB): domain Bacteria; phylum Chloroflexota; class Anaerolineae; order Ardenticatenales; family JAADHH01; genus CAZDTE01. The sequence goes on along the minus strand of CAZDTE010000149.1, from coordinate 6,232 downwards.
TGCCAGGGGCAAACGGCGGTGAGTGCGCCTCCATGTCCCCAGCTTGTGACGGTCACCAACCCCATTCTTGCACAGCCCGCCAGTTGTGGTATAATTCTATGTCGGCGGTTCACGAGTTCGGAATCCGAGGTGAAATACTCCGGCAAGTTCTCGCACACGCACGATGCACCGGTTCCCGGTAATCCCTCTCTTACCACCGAGGAGTAGTGACGTGACCCGGCACAAGCAGAATCCCAACCAATCCCTTCATCTTGCAGCACTCTATGATTCTATCGGGTTGCCTATCGTTTTGGAGACTCTCATGCGCATCTTGCGGAAAGCCCTGCCTGTGGACAAGGCAGGTGTGGCGCTGTGGGATCGACCGCGGGGGTCTGTCTGGGTGATTGATCTGGCCACCGGAGATATGGAAACGCTGCACGCACCTGGGAAAACATCACCCAGCAACCGATTCCATCGTCGTGCGGAAGACAAAGGATGGCCCCGCTGGTTGCACTACGACCTGGAACTCGACCCGCTTGACGAGACGACCTTCGTGGCCGCTCAGGACTGTTCCTCCCATCTCTGGGAGAAACTCTGCCACGGGAACGAGGAGATCGGCTCACTCTACGTCGGCTGTCACCGGCGCAATGCCTACGGCAAACGCGAATCTCGACTCCTGGATCACATAGCCGATGTGGCCGCGACGGCCCTGGACCACGCCTGGCGGCACGAACTGTTGCGCCGTAGGGTGGACAACCTGTCTGTTCTCGTCGAGATCGAACAGGCCGCCTCCTCAGCATCTGACGAAGACGACTTCCCGGCGCTTGTTGCGGCCAGAATTGCCGAGGTGCTGGGCGTTGGCGTAAGTATGGCCTGCAAAACTGAAGATGGGTCTGATAGCCTGATACTCGTGGCTTCACACGCCACGCCCTATGGGGAGGAACTAAATGTCGCTGACCTGCTCGACCGGCTGGCCGGCCCGGCTGGCAACCCTTTCCTGCGTAACGTAGCGTTCCTCCAGAAGCCCACCGTTCTCGTCTCCACCCATGCAGACCTGCAGGACGTAGAGCGAGACCTGCTGGCCGCTTGCGGCTGCGAGACGCTAGTTGTCCTGCCCATGCGAGTGGGGGACCGTCTCACCGGGCTTTTCCTGTTGCTCGACCGGCGCCGCCGGGAGTTCTCGCCTCATGACCTGGAACTGGCGCAGGCTATGACTCAGCGGTTGGCTACCCTACTCGAAAGTCAGCGCCTGCTCGCAGAAACGGCCTACCTGCGGGCATTCACGGAACGGGCTTTCGAAGCGGTGAGCGATACCATCTGCGTGTGCGACTTGCTGGGTCACATCACCCTGCTAAACCAGCGGGCTGTTGATCTGACCGGCTACGAGCGCAACCAGATGCTGGGCATGAACATACTGGAGTTGGTCGCACCGGACGACCGCGAGCCGGTCGCCGCACTCTTCGATGCGCCCGACCAGCTCCTGGAGCCGTTCGAGGTCTCGGTCCTGACCACGGAGGGCGCGGAAATCCCTGTGCAGGTGAGCGTCAGTCCTCTTCGCGAAGGAGGACACACCACCGGAGTCGTGTGCGTGCTCCGCGATCAGCGCGCACAGAAGCGCTGGCAAGAGCAACTCGTTCGGGACGAGCGCCTGCGGGCCCTGGGCCAGATGGCGGGCAGCATCGCTCACGATTTTAACAACCTGCTGGCCGTGGTCATGGGGCGTACGCAACTCGCGTTGCGGGAGGCCGGACACGATCCAGAATTGCGCACCGATCTGGAAGCCGTTCTGGAGGCTGCCCAGGAAGGAGCACGCACCGTCCGCCGCATGCAGAGCTTCACCCGCAAACGGACGGATCGCCTCCCCTCCAAGGTGGCCATCAACGATCTGCTCCGCGAAGCGGTCGACACGGTGCGACATTCAATTGCCCCTCTTCAGGTGGCCGGCAGCGAACCGATTTCCTTCTCTTTTTCGCTGCAACCAATCCCCCCGGTGCCGATCTCAGAATCGGAACTCCGCGAGACCTTGATCCACGTGATCAACAACGCTATCGAAGCGCTGCCGGTCGGAGGGCAGATCTCGCTTTCCACGCTCCGCGAAAACGCTCAAGTGGTCATTCAAGTGCGGGATGGTGGCGTGGGCATGTCGCCCGATGTGCTGGCCCACGTCTTTGAACCATTCTACACCACAAAGGGGCCACAGCGCAACGGTTTGGGGTTGAGCATAGCTTACGGTACCATCACCCGCTATGGGGGCGAAATCGACGTGGCCAGTGAGGAAGCCCTGGGCACAACCGTGACGATACGGCTGCCTGCTGCCGCCCCGCGCGAGACCCTCACCTCACCTAAGACTCGCCGCCGCCGATCGCCTCGCCGGAAGCTCAACATCTTGGTGGTCGAGGACGAGGAGCCGGTGCGCAACCTGGTGACCAAACTGTTGCGGAGCGAAGGTCACCGCGTGATTGCCAAGCCCGATGGGGCCTCTGCCCTGACTGCCTTTGCCGAAGAGCCGTTCGATGTCGTCTTCACCGACCTGGGAATGCCGGGCCTGTCCGGCTGGGAGGTGGCGCAGCATATCCGCCGGCAGAACAGCCATGTGCCGATCATTCTGGTAACCGGCTGGGGCACGGAAGTGAAGGAGGAGAAGGTACGGGAAACCGGGATCACACGAGTGATCACGAAGCCGTTTCGCCTGGAGGACATGCAGGACTGCCTGACCTCTGTTTCCGATGCCCTTTCCTGATGTCCGTCAGGGTGCTGCCGGCAACCAAAACACAGCGGAGATCGGCCTCACGCCGTCCCACGTTATCCTGCCCCTTCTCGCTGTAATGCCGCCTTCAGACGGGCGATCGGTTCAACCGGCGTGGGGTCTACCCCGTTGAGCATCCCCAGATAGAAGCTGACGTAGTCCCCCAGGTGAATCGTGGACAACAACTGCGCCAAGAGGCTGTTTCCCGGCGCGCTCACGCCTTCCCATGACACAGCGGCCTGGGACAACAGCTCACCCGTGATCTCCGCCCGTCGCCGAACACGTGGGTGGTTCAAATCTGAATTCAGCATGACCACGTGCGTTTGGGCGCCGATCTCCGTGGGTTTCTCATACCCCACCACCGCGTTGTGATTCAGTTCCGGCAACTCTTCCCAGAACGCCCACCCCTTGCTGTTCTCGTTGATCTGCGTCTTCCAGCGCCGCGCGACGGCCGCCAGATGGCCCGCGCCATATACCACGGCAACCTTGCCGTACAGCCGCCCGGCGATCTGCTTGGCCTGGTTCTCGGCGACGACCTGCTCAACACGCCAGCCCTGCCCCGCTTGTTGCATCGTCTCGATGGCCTCGTCCAAGATCGCTCGCTGGTCCTGCACCAGGCCGAGTCTGTCTAGCAAGCCAAGCAAGGCACACAGGGAATAGCCCAGCGCAGCGCGGGGCTGTGCGCGGTACGTGTAGACCAGGGCCGGCAGATCGCGCTCCCGTGCCCACGACTCCAGCTTCCCTCCCGTCGTGATCGCCAAGACCAGCGCGTCCTGCGCCCACGCTTCCTCGATTGCTGCCAGGGTCTCTTCGGTATTCCCCGAATAGCTCGAACCGATAACCAGTGTGTGTGCATCCACGTAGGCCGGCAACTCGTAGCCCCGGATCGTCAACACAGGGACTGGACAGACCTCCGCAACCAGGCCGGCAACCAGATCTCCGCCGATGGCCGAGCCGCCCATCCCGACGATGACCACTTGCCGGACGTGACGGAGCGTTTTTGCCAGTTCCAGGTCCTGGGCAAGCTGCCAGGCATCGCGGCACTGGTTTGGCAGATCCACAATGCGGCTCAGCATGTCGTCCCTGTCCAGACGTTTGGTTTGGGAGACAACGGAGACGTCATCGAGCAGGTTCATTGTCGTGCTCCTCTCACTCCATGTCAAGCCACAGGCGGTACACATCCCGCTTGGCCCACCCGGCCACATCGGCGACCTCGCGGATCACCCCTTGGGCCAGCGTCCCACTTTGCGCCAGGCGGCTCAACGCTTGGGCAACCTCGTCCACGGGCCACGCCACCTGTTCTGCCCCGGCGATGACGAGCGTAAACTCGCCGCGCGGTTCCGCATCCGAAAAGTATTCCCCCGCCTCGCGCACCGTGCCGCGCCACACCTCTTCGTGCAGCTTGGTCAGCTCCCGGGCCACAGCCAGGCGACGATCCCCCAGGATATCCAGCAAATCGGCCAACGTGCCCGGCAACCGATGAGGGGCCTCAAAACAGATCAGGGTCCGCGATTCGCGGGCCACACCGGCCAGGAGCCGCCGGCGTGCCGCTCGCTTGCGCGGAAGAAAGCCCAGGTACACGAAGGCGTCGCTCGGCAGTCCCGAAGCGACGAGTGCTGCGACCGGTGCCGCCGGCCCAGGAATCGGAACCACTGGCACGTCGCGGGCGATGGCCGCGGCAATCAGTTCGTAGCCGGGGTCCGAGAGCCCCGGCGTGCCGGCGTCGGAGATCAGGGCCACATCCCCTTGCTCCAGCGCCGCGAGGATCTTCTCCAGCTTGGCCAGCTTGTTGTGCTCGAAGTAGCTGGTCACGGGCGTGGCGATCTCGTATGTTTGCAACAGCTTCCGCGCACGCCGGGTGTCCTCGGCGGCGATCAAGCTGGCCTCCTGCAGCACGCGCACGGCCCGGAAGGTGATGTCTTCCAGGTTGCCGATCGGTGTGGCCACCAGGTACAGTGTTCCCGGCATCGTCACTGGCACCTGGGTCACCCTTTCACTACCGCAAGTGGGCGGAGGCGCACAACCGGGCGCGCGATGCCGGCGTGATGCACGACATCCACAACCCTGGAGACATCTTTGTACGCTGCCGGGGCCTCTTCGGCCAGTCCGGCCATGCTGCCCGCGCGAATGCGAATGCCGCTGGCTTCCAAGTCGGTGCGCAATTGGTCCCCCCGAATACTTTTCTTGGCCTTCTTGCGACTCATGGTGCGGCCGGCGCCGTGGCAGGTGGAGCCGAAGGTTTCCCGCATAGCCCCGGTCGTCCCGGCCAGCACGTACGAAGCGGTTCCCATCGAGCCGGGCACCAAGACCGGCTGGCCCACGTCGCGGTAGCGGGCCGGAAGCTCGTCGGAACCCGGGCCAAAGGCCCGCGTGGCCCCTTTGCGATGCACACACACCTTGCGCCGCTTTCCGTTCACGTCGTGCGTTTCTACCTTGGCCATGTTGTGGGTGATGTCGTAGACCTGGCGGATCTCCAGCGCCTCTCCACCCAGTCCCTTCCCGGCAAGGGCGTCTTCGAAGCTGCGCCGCAAGTGATGGGTCAGCACCTGGCGATTGGCAAACGCGTAGTTCGCTGCACAAGCCATCGCCGCAAAGTAGTCTTGCCCTTCCGGCGAGTCCCAGGGAGCGCAGACCAGTTCGCGATCCGGCAACACGATGCCATACTTGTGTACTGCCTTCTGGAACCGGCGCACGTAGTCGCTGCAAACCTGATGGCCGAAGCCGCGAGACCCACAATGAATCTGGACCGCAACCTGGCCCCGCCGGAGTCCGAAAGCTGTGGCTGCCGCTTCGTCGAACACCTCGTCCACGACGTCCAGCTCGATGAAGTGGTTGCCGGCACCCAGGGTGCCGAGCTGCGGCCGGCCACGCTGCCGGGCCCGCGGACTGACTTTGCCTGGGTCGGCGCCTGCTAGCTGACCTCTCTCTTCGGTGTGCTTCAGGTCATCGGGGCGGGCCATTCCCTTGCGCATCGCCCAGTGTGACCCCTCAGTGAGCACCCTGTCCAGTTCCCGCCCCGAAACCTTCACCGAACCTTTGACGCCCACGCCGCTGGGGCAGTGGCGATAGATGGCGCTGGCCAGCTCGTCCAGATGCGGCATGATCTCTTCCTGTTGCAAGCCCGCGGCCAACAAGCGGACGCCGCAGTTGATGTCATAGCCCACGCCCCCCGGCGAGATAACACCGTGAGGAAGCTCGGTGGCCACAACGCCACCAATGGGAAAGCCATATCCCTGATGGATGTCGGGCATGGCCATGGCGTACTTGACGATGCCGGGTAAGGTGGCCGTGTTTGCCAGTTGAATCAGAGAGCGGTCGGCGAGAGTCGCCTCCAGAAGCGCTTCATCGGCATACAGGCGTGCGGGCACGCGCATGTCTTCGCGGAAGCTGGCCGGCAATTGCCAGACGTAGGGGCTGATGCGCTCAAGATCTCGCTTGCGGACAGTCGTCATCGTACACCTCCTTGACCCAAATCATACCGTATCCAGAAATTATCGTCCCAAGCTG
>CAZDTE010000148.1:0-7725 GCA_964508275.1 uncultured Ardenticatenales bacterium | reverse complement strand
TGGCTGATTTCTGTTGCACCCTATGGTTTGCCCCCATTTTTTGAAAAGATACCAATAACATTCGCAATATGTAGGACAGCTGACTCGAATCCCCGAATTGACAATTTCCACAACCCGCAGTATAATGCGATTCGTCACAAATCATTCGTGAGGCCATCGCCCGTGGCGGTGCTCCCGTCTCTTAGATGGAACGTGTCCGTCCTCGCGCTGACCATTTCTAGACGATCGCTCAGACCTACCTGCACTCAATTAGAAAGGAGCAAGACGTATGGCCACGGCGAGAGATAGTACCCTCATGAGCGGACTCAGGTACAAAGGCCGCGAAGGACAATGGGCCTGGATACTGCACCGAGTCGCCGGATTGGGGGTGCTGGTGTTTGTAGTCCTTCATGTCTTCGACATCTTCCTCATCGGTTTCGGTCGCACCACCTTCGAAGACCTCCTGTTCCTCTACCACTCACCATTGGGACGCCTATTGGAGGTCTTCTTGATTTTCGGCGTATTGTTCCACGCCGTAAACGGCTTGCGCATCATCATCCTTGACTTCTGGCCCGGGTTGATGGCACGACAGCAGCAGACGGTATGGGTGACGGTGGTTGTTTTCTTGATCATCTTCCTGCCTGTGGCAGCGATCACGCTGATGCCCATCTTCACCGGTGCTTGATTCAGGCTAGAAAGGAACATGTAAATGCTGGCCCAAAGAAGTGCAGTAAAGACAGGCAGCAACCTCGAGCTGTACGCATGGTTTTTCATGCGCGTCTCCGGCGTAATCATGCTGCTGATTGCCGTATTTCACCTCCTCCTGATGCACGTCAACATCGGCGTCGGCAACATTGATTTCGACACGATTGCGAACCGGTGGCAAAGCCCGTTCTGGCGTTTGTACGACCTGTTCCTGCTCACGTTTGCCATGACCCACGGCACCAATGGCGCTCGTTACGTTCTGGAAGATTACATCCATAACCGGGGCTGGCGCGTGACCGCAAAAGCCATCCTGTACACGGTCTATGTCCTGTTTATGGGAATGGGCGCTTACATCATCTTTACATTCCAGGCGTAATGCCCGCTACGTGAAGCGTGAAACGCAACACGCAACACCTTTTGTGTAGTTTAATGGAGGAATTATGTACCACCAGTATGACGCAATAATCGTCGGCGCAGGTGGCGCCGGCTTGATGGCTGCGCTCTATGCCTCCAGAGGCGCAAAGACCGCCGTCCTCAGCAAACTCTACCCCACCCGCTCGCACACCGGAGCCGCTCAGGGAGGCGTCAACGCCACCCTCGCGAATATGGAAGAAGATCATTGGGAATGGCACATGTTCGATACCGTCAAGGGGAGCGACTACCTTGGCGACCAGGAAGCAATCGAAGCGATGTGCCGCGCCGCCCCAGAACTGGTCTACGAACTAGAGCACATGGGCCTGCCGTTTGATCGGACGCCGGAAGGCCTGATCATGCAGCGCCCGTTCGGCGGACACACGCGCAACTACGGCGAAGCGCCGGTCAAACGCGCCTGCCACTCTGCAGACCGCACCGGCCACATGATATTGCAGACCCTCTACCAGCAGTGCATCAAAGAAGGGGTGACCTTTTTTGACGAATTCCAGGTACTCGACCTGCTGATGAACGACGGAACGGTAAACGGTGTCGTGGCCTATGAAATCGCCACCGGCGAGCTACACACCTTCCACGCCAAATCCGTGCTCTTCGCCACCGGTGGCTACGGGCAAGTCTGGTCATTCACCAGCAACGCCATCAGCCTGAACGGTGACGGCATCGCGGTAGCCTACCGCAACGGGATCCCCCTCCAAGACATGGAGTTTTTCCAGTTCCACCCGACCGGACTGTACCCCCTGGGCATCCTGATCACCGAAGCAGTGCGCGGTGAAGGCGGCATCCTAAAGAACAGTGAGGGCGAGCGCTTCATGGAACGGTACGCGCCCACCATCTTGGACCTGGCCCCGCGAGACATGGTCTCCCGCGCCATCTACCTGGAGATTCGCGACGGAAAGGGCGTTGAAGGCACACACGTACACCTCGACGCGTCTCACCTGGGCCGTGAGATGGTGGAACGCAAGCTGCCGGAGATCGCCGACTTCTGCCGGACGTACGTCGGCGTCGATCCGGCCGTCGAGCCGATGCCGGTCCACCCGACCGCGCATTACGCGATGGGCGGCATTCCCACCAACACCTTGGGGCAAGTCATCCTCGATGGCGACGAAACGGTCGTGCCCGGCTTCTACGCCGCCGGTGAGTGCGCTTGCGTCTCCGTACACGGGGCCAACCGGCTCGGATGCAACTCCCTGCTCGACATAGTGGTCTTCGGCAAGTGGGCCGGGCAAGACATGGCCAGGTACGCGCAGGAGAACGACCTTGTCCCGCTCAGCGACGATCCAGAAGGCGAAACCCGCGCTCAGCTGGACACGATCCGCGCGGCAACTGGCGACGAGAAAGCCGGCCGCATCCACTCCGAAATGCAGTCCACGATGATGGACAAGGTCAGCGTCTTCCGAGAGGAACTGGGCATCAAGGAAGCAATCGAGGTGATCAATGACCTCAAAGAACGCTTCCCCCACGTACAGATTGCGGACCAGGGCAAGAACTTCAACACAGAGTTGATCGAGGCCTGGGAACTCGGCTGCATGCTTGATCTGGCCGAAGTCACTGCGGTCACTGCACTCAACCGGACGGAGAGCCGGGGGGCCCACTCCCGCGAAGATTACCCGGATCGCGACGACGTCAACTGGCTCAAGCACAGCCTCGCCTACCAGACCGATGACGGCGTGGAGGCCAAGTACCGGCCTGTGTCCATCACCCGGTTCGAGCCGAAAGAACGCAAGTACTAGGACGCCATAAGGAGACAACACCATGCGTGTGCATGTGAAAATCCGACGATTTGACCCCGACAAGGACCAGGCTCCGTGGTGGGGCGAGTACACGGTCGAAGCACAGCCTACAGATCGTGTTCTTGACATGTTGAACAAAATCAAATGGGAGCAGGACGGGCCATTGGCCTACCGCCGTTCTTGCGCCCACGGCATCTGTGGATCCGACGCGATGCGCATCAACGGGAAGAACTTCCTGGCCTGCAAAGTCTTGGTAAAAGACGTGGGCAGCGACATCACCATCGAGCCGCTCCTCGGCCTGCCCGTCATCAAAGACCTGGTTGTGGACATGGAATCGTTCTTCGAACATTACCGCAGTGTCATGCCGTTCCTCGTGAACAACGACCCCGAGCCAACGGCAGAACGCCGACAGTCACCGGAGGAGCACGCCCGATTTGAAGACACGACCAAGTGCATCCTGTGTGCAGCATGCACGACATCGTGCCCTTCGTTTTGGGCAATGGAAGATTACGTGGGGCCGGCAGCCATCGTCAACGCCCACCGCTTCATCTTCGACAGCCGCGATCAGGCCGCTGCCGAGCGACTCGACGTGGCAAACCAGGCGGTCGGTGTATGGCGGTGCCGAACCATCTACAATTGCACACTGGCCTGCCCCCGCGAGATCAAGATCACGCAGGCCATTGGTGAGGTGAAGAAGGCGCTGCTCTTCAATCGCCTGTAGCGAACGGTCACTAACGACCGGCAACAACACCTATGACGATCAGCAGTTGGGCGCCGGCCGCTTGGCTGCTGATCGTTAGCCGGGCACCTAGAAAGCACAAGGGCATTGTCACATGCCCCTCATTCGATTCTCTATTCCGGAACGCGATGCACAGATCGTCATCAACCCGAAGCGTGATGCCCTAACCCTAACCGTCAACAGGTTAACCATCGTAACCTTTGACCGCACCGGGCGCTGGATCGGCGCCTTCCTCGACGGAAAGAATTACAAACGGGGCGCAGACAACCGGGCCATGGAGAAATGGGCAGAGGTCGACGGTGGCCTGAAGATCCGTCGCCGCCGTGACCTGAGCGGGGCCGAGCAAGGGACCCTGGTCGAGAGGCTGTACCAACTGGCCAGGAGCACGCTGCACGCCATGCAGGTTCGGCAGGTAACCGCCCGGAATGAGGAGGCTGACGACTTGGCGGCTTGGGCCGCGGCCAAAACCTGGCTGGAGCGCATCACCACGTGGACACCCGACCGCCTGGAGGAAGACCGCACCCGCTTTCTCCAGGTCTACAAACCGATCACCATCTTGCCCCCAGACCAGTACAGGGCCGTCGTACTCCAAATCACCGAAGGCTGCACATACAACCGTTGCACGTTCTGCGATTTCTATCGCGACCGGCCCTTCCGGATGAAACCGCTCGACGAGGTTCGCGAGCACATCGCCGCCGTGCAAGCCTTCTTCGGCGAGTCATTGGGACTGCGCCACGTCATCTTCCTCGCCGACGCCAACGCCTTGGTCGCACCACGCGCGTATCTGGAAGGCGCACTCGAACAGATCGCCGCCTCGTTCACCATCGCCCCGTCCGATCTTCCGGTCGAGCAGATCGCCGGCTGGCGGAAGGCCCATCCGACCTGGTTTCGGGGAGTCTACTCCTTCATCGATGTCTTCACCGGCCACCACAAGTCGATCGAGGAGTTCCGCGCCTTGCAGGAGCGTGGCCTGCAGCGGGTGTACATCGGCCTGGAGACCGGCAACGCCGAGCTGCTCGGTTTCCTCAACAAGCCCGGTTCCCCTGCCGAAGCTCGCGAGCTCGTCCAAATGATCCGCGCCGCCGGCGTCCACGTGGGCATCATCGTGATGGCCGGTGTAGGCGGCGACCGCTTCGCCCAAAGTCACGTCGAGAAAACCGCCGCGTTGGTCAGCAGCCTGGGGTTAGGCCGGAACGACCTGGTCTACATCTCGGAGTTCGTCGAGCACCCGGAATCGGACTACACTCAGCGTATCCATCAGGAAGGCATCCGCCCGCTTTCCCGGCGCGAGGTGCGCGCCCAGATGGATGCTCTGCGCTCTGGATTCCACTTTGACCAGGCAAGCCGGCCCAAAGTGGCAGTCTACGACATTCACGAGTTCATCTACTGAGGAGGCAACAACCATGAAGAGGCGAATTGTCAGGGAATGGATGACGCCCAACCCGATCACGATTGAACCGCACACGTCGTTGGGCCAAGCGAATCGTCTGATGAAGGAACACAGCATACGCCGGCTGCCGGTCGTTGACCACGGCAAACTGGCCGGGATCGTGACGCTGGGCGACTTGCGAGAGGCGAGCCCGTCAGACGCTACGTCGTTGAGCATCTTCGAGATCCACTACCTGCTGGCCAAGCTGACCGTGAAGGACATCATGACCAGAGAGCCGATCACCGTCGCGCCGGAAGCCACGGTTTACGAAGCGGCGAGGTTGCTCTTTGAGAACAAGATCGGCGGCCTCCCGGTCGTTGACCGGGGCCAGGTCGTCGGCATCATCACCGAATCCGACATCTTCCGCATGGTCGTCCAGGAGGGCGATGAGGAGACATAAATGGACCGCCAATCGGTCATCATCATGGGTGCCGCCGGCCGCGACTTCCACAATTTCAACGTGTATTATCGCGACAAGGCGGAGTACGAGGTGGTCGCCTTCACCGCTACCCAAATTCCAAACATCGCCGATCGCCGCTATCCGCCTGAGTTGGCCGGGGCGCGCTACCCAAACGGCATACCCATCGTGCCGGAAAGCGAGCTGGAGGATCTGATCCGCCAGCATCCCGGAGTGGAGGTGCTGTTCGCCTACAGCGATGTGACTCACGAGTACGTGATGCACCAGGCGTCGCGCGCCCTTGCAGCCGGCGCCGATTTCCGGTTTCTGGGCCCCGACCACACGATGCTCGCCGCCGATGTCCCCGTCGTCGCCGTAGGAGCAGTGCGCACCGGTTGCGGCAAGAGCCAGACCTCCCGCCGCGTGGCCAGCATCCTGGAAAAGCTGGGCCACCGCATCGTTATCGTTCGCCACCCCATGCCCTACGGGGACCTGGCCAAACAGGTCTGCCAGCGATTCGCCCAATGGGACGATCTCGAACGCTACGCATGTACCGTCGAGGAACGCGAAGAGTACGAGCCGCACCTGGCTCAGGGGCGGGTGGTCTACGCCGGCGTGGACTATGCCGAGATTCTGGAGCGGGCCGAGCAGGAAGCAGACATCATCGTGTGGGACGGCGGCAATAACGATCTGCCGTTCTTCCGCCCAGACCTCTTTATCGTCGTCACCGACCCCCTGCGACCGGATCACGGAACCCGCTACCACCCCGGCGAAACGAACTTGCGCCTGGCGGACGTGGTGGTGATCAACAAGATAGATAGCGCAACGCCCGATGGGGTCGAGACGGTGCGGCACCTGACCCGCGCGGCAAACCCATCGGCCACAATCGTAGAGGCCGCATCACCCCTGTTTGTGGAGGAAAGTGAGATGATTCAGGGCCGCCGCGTCCTCGCCATCGAGGACGGCCCCACCCTCACGCATGGGGGTATGGCCTACGGGGCAGGGATACTGGCCGCCCGTCGCTTCGGCGCCGCCGAGGTGATAGACCCCCGCCCCTACGCCGTCGGTTCCATCGCCGAAACGTTCCATCGCTATCCCCACATTGGTCCGCTGCTGCCGGCCGTTGGCTACGACGCCGAGCAAATCGCCGACCTGCGGACGACCATTGAAGCTACACCGTGCGACCTGATCATCGTCGCCACCCCGATTGACCTGCGCCATGTCATCGACTTCGACAAGCCGGCCCTCCGCGTACGGTACGAGCTGCAGGAGATCGGCAAACCAGACCTGGAAGAGGTGTTGCGGGCCAAGTGGGTCGAGCCACGTGGGGCTGAGACATAAGCTGCAAATCTGCGCCCCACCTCCACTCACTTGATCCGGCCAAACGGGGAGGACCTACCCCCACTGCTCAGCACACCGATTCGTCAACCGGCCGATCCCCTCGATCTCGATGGTGATCTCGTCGCCATTGCGGAGGAAGCGCTGCGGGTCGCGGAAGACGCCGACCCCCGGCGGTGTGCCGGTCAGCACCACATCCCCAGGATTGAGCGTCATCGCGTGGCTGATGAACGACAGGAGGTCGGCAACCGAGAAGATCATCTCGGCCGTGTTGGAGTCCTGCATGACGTCACCGTTGAGGATGGCGCGAATGGCCAGATTCTGCGGATCGGCGATCTCGTCAGCAGTTACCAGAACCGGCCCAAGGGGGCAGAACGTGTCCAGTGATTTCCCGCGTACCCACTGCGTGTCGCCGAACTGCAGGTCCCGTGCGCTGACGTCGTTCGCGCAAGTGTAACCAAAGACGTAATCCACCGCCTCCTCCGGCGAAACACGATATGCCTGCTTGCCAACGACGAATGCCAACTCCGCTTCGTAATCCACCTGGCTCGTGAGCGCCGGCCACCACTTGATCACATCACCGGGGCCGGCCACCGCGTTGGGGAATTTGGCAAAGAGAATCGGATGCGGCGGCGGGTCAACACCCTGCTCGCGGCAATGGTCTTTGTAGTTCAGGCCAACCGCGATCACCTTGGACGGCTTGGGGATCGGCGCGTGAAGCCGCACCTTCTCTCGATCCACCAAGGTGTACGGGGAGAACTCCTCGTCTCCAACGCGGGCAATGACTTCACAAGCACTCTCCCAGACCGGCATACCGCGATCCAGGAACGACATCATATCTTCAGGGATCAGCGGACGGGCGGCATGAAGGTCCAGAATCTGGTCGTCAACAACGGCCCCCAAGCGAGCCGCGTGCATGTCAGAGAATACAACGAGTTTCATGGGCTATCTCCCCTTCTGTTTTTATGCGGCAATG
>CAZDTE010000147.1:0-7736 GCA_964508275.1 uncultured Ardenticatenales bacterium | reverse complement strand
GGTTAGGCCTAACCTCAGGTTAGGGGGGCATGACGTTCTGCTCACCCCAAATAATCGAGAAGACACGGACCACGCGCCTGTGATTGCAACCCGTGGGGTTATGGATTGGAGACGACCTCCGTGATTAGGAGGTGATCGGCTCCCTCAGCCGTCAAGAGCCGCTGACCATTGTCCGCGCGATATACGCTGGTGACCAGGGCGTATCGTCCGCGCGCCAGGTCATCGGGCAGGGGCAGGCCGAAACGATCCACGATCTCCTCGCCGGGCTGCCACGTCGTCGCCGGTCGGAAGCCGCCGACCGGGACTCGATCCTCTTGCAGGAAGAGCTGGCCCCGCCAGTCGAGCAGTTGCACAGAGACTTTCAGATCGGCCGGAGGTGTCGCGGCGACCTGCCACACCAGTTCCAGTTGTAACGTATCCCCCGGTCGCAATCGCAAGGGGTTCGTGGGTCGCTCCCCTTCGGCCACGAACAGGCGGGTGCGCGCCAGATAGATGGCTTCCGTCCCGATGGGCCCATCGATCTCCCGAGTCACGAGCGGTTGCTGCCCTTCGAGCGGAAGGGAATAAAGGGTCAGCCGCAGCGCATCGCCGAACCAACGATTGGAGATCATGAAGGCATGTGTGTTGTACCAGCGCTCCGTTGTGCTGGCCGGATCCGCCAGCGCTGTGCCTTCCGTCATCAGCCAGAGCCGGCTGTGGCCGGCAGCGATCTGTCGGAAGAGCGCCTCCTGCTCACCTGGAGGAGAATCGGCAGACCGCACGATTCCCTCGTAGGAAGGTGTGGCCCGGTAATCGTTCATGAACGACAAGGCGCGGTCGAAGTAGTCGTAATAGGGCACCAATTCCAGCAGGAGAACATCGCCAGGCTGGGCTCGCTCCTGCACGTGGGCGATCAGGTTTTCTTGGTCGGTGTCGGCCTGTTGTCCGGGCAAGGCCTGGAAGCCGGCGAGCCCACGACAGGTCGCCGCACCCAAGATCAGCAAACCGATGCCCGTCGCGGTCAGGCTCCACACCGGCCGATCGGGGTGGTGAAAGGCCACGTATCCGGCAATGGTCGCCAGGCCGGTGACGAGCAAGAGGGGAACCACTACGCTGGCGTGCAGGAACGGATCACCGGCGGCCCAGCCGAACCAGGCGGTGTCCAGGACCCGCTCGCGCAAAAGCGCCAGGTGGCCCCACACCGGCCAGTAACGCAGGTTGAAGATTGTCTCCTCCGCCCCCACTCCCTGGGCCAACAGGTTTGCCAGGTATTGATTGAAATCAACGGCCACACCTGGCACCTGGACACCCACGCTGATCAGGGTGACTAGCAGGGCAGCGGCCTGTGCGGGTCTTGGCCAGCGCACGAAGTTGCCCGCCACCCAGGCCAGCGGTAGAATCAGGAAGGGGACCAGCGGTACGAGGAAGCGCGGTCCCCAACCCCACCCGCCCCACCACATGAACCACGATCCATACACGAGCAGGTAGGTCGCCGTGATCCAGCCGATCAACAGCGTCTCGGGCCGGTGCTGTCTCCAGAAAAATGGCAGCCCGGCCAGGGCCAGGAGCAGTATCGGCGAATAGACGAACAGGCTTCTGCCGGGGCTCAACAGGAAGCCGGCCAGGCTGCGGGGGAGGAAGGCGCTGAAGCTCTCGGCCGGGGTGTAGCCGGCATCCCAAGGCGTTCCGAACCGGACGGCGTTGTAGGCGGCGACGAACAACAGGATGGCCGTGACGGACAGGGCGAAGGAGATCGCTAACCTGCGGACGCGGCGCGTGGTCCCCGGGCCCCGGCGCGCCGCGACCACGAGGTAGGCGAAGAAGCCGGGGATCAGGACCAGGTTGGACAGGCGGGTACTGACGGCGATTCCCAGCGCCAATCCTGCCAGCAGGGCGCGGAGTTCGGGGAGCGACTTCCTCCCCATGCTTACAAGCCAGTAGAAAGCGGCCAGAATGGACAGCGTGGTGAGCGGCGCGCTGAAGAAGGTCTTGGCGTATGGCCAGGCCATCGTTCCCAGCCCATAGGCGAGCGCCACCACGGTTCCTTCGGCGGTGCCAAAGCCCAGTTCGAGCAGCACGATCACCAACAGCGCGCCGGTAAGCGCCGTAATGAGCACGTTGGTCAGCATGACGATCTGGACCAGTCCCACCGATGGGAGGCGCAAGCCCAGCCAATACAGGGGGGCGGCGGCCAACGATTGACCGATCCCCTTCTTGGAGTAATAGTCGCCGTCAACGCCCACTCGATTCTGTGCCGGCTTCCAACCGGCCGACCAACGCATTTGGTTGGTCTCGAAGGTGCCATGTTTGACGAGGTTCTCGGTTACGGCAAACAGCGAGACCTCGTCGATCGAATGGAACTCGCCACTGAAGGTGAGCAGGTAGACCGAGACGAGGGAGAGAAACACGGTCAGCACGAGGGGTAGGGTGAGGGGCTTTCTTGCCACGATCAATTCCCATCCTCGGCGCGGGAGGCCGGCCGCACGTGCAGGACGCCGATGACCACTTCGGCGGCCAATGTTCTGCCCTGGCTATTGGCTCCGAGCAGAGGCGGCCCGCCGTCGCGCGGGTAGACGCCGGTGGCCACATCGTAGTCACCCGGCGGCAGGTCTTCGGGGATTCGCAGCGTGTACTCATCGGCCAGGAGTTTGTCGCCGCCCCATTCATCCCACAGGGTGGTGGGGAATGTTCCTCCACCCAACTCCCGGTCGTCCTGCGCAACCAGGGTCGCGCGGCGGTCCGCGCGGCCGAGGAGGTGAACGAAGAACACGTAACGCCGGTCCAGTTGGCGCGTGGCTTGCCAGGCAAACACCAGCCTGGCGGACTGGCCGGCCCGGACAGATGGGCCATCCAACCATCCCAGGGCAACCAGCCGCACGGCATCGCCAAACAGCAGATCAACCGGTTGATCGAGGGGTAGATCCTGCACATAGCGCGTCAGCGAATAGCCATCCTCGCCGGAGACCTGCTCGAAAAGGGGATAACTCGGTACTGTCCCGGCCGGCGGCAACAGAACGTGCGGGTACTGTGGGGCGGAGACGGCACCGGGGGGACGATCCACGAGCACGTAATCCACCGGTGAGAAACGGGGGTTCAACAGATCGCCCAGCCCGCGCCGGTTGCTCAAGTGCGGATAGAACTTCCACTCGGAACCGACGCTCGCCTGCGGTGGAATTCTAGCCAGCATCTGGTGGCCAACGATAACGTGCTCCGTGACGGCGTAGTCGGCCGGCCGGTAGCTGCCACCCAGGGGGGCAGGAGACCACAGGCCGTACCCGACGATTGTCGCGGCCAACAGTGCCCCTACTCCCAGGGTTCGCCAGTCGTGACCCTGCGCCTGCCCCCACCGCCGCAGGCGATGCAGTCCATCCACTGTGGCCAAGAACAGGAACGGGATCAGGGGGGCAGTGTACTGGTGCTGGATGGAGTACTGAAACGGGTAGTCGCTGAGCAGCAGATACCCGAACGTAGGGGCCGACAGCAGTATCGTTCCTGGAGCGAGTAAGGGAAGGAGAGCCAGTGGGCCCAGAAGCTGCGCCAGGAAGAGCGCTTTTGGCCAAATCAGCACGTATGGCAGAATCATTCGGGGGTGCGCCACCAAGTGGACGACGATGTCGGTGACATTCTCGCCCAGGTAATCGTAGCGGTGGGCAAACGTATACCCATATCCGGGGCGGGCCAGCCCGGGGATGACGACATACAGCAGCAGCCACGTCAGCAAGACTCCGATGGCTGATAGCGCCATGCCAAGGCGAATGCGGCGGCGCACGAGAATGAGAAAGGGACCCACACCGGCCAAGATCAAGCCGATCTCTTCCTTGATCAAAAAGGCCAGGGCAAAGCAAAGGAAGAATGCCCGGTAGCGTCGGACCAACAAGGCATAAGCAGCAAATCCGAGGAGAGGAGTCGCGAACGCGATGGGATGGAATTCAGCGAGGGTGACGAAATGAACGGCCGGAAACAGAAGGTAGGCGGTCGCCACGCCCAGCCCCCATTGCGTTCCGCCCAGCCTGCGCCCGGCATACGCGTAGATCGGGACGGCGCCCAGGGCCATGATCACAGCCTGGGCGATCAGGAGCAGCCTGGCGTCGGGCCACAAAGCGTACACAGGCGTGAACAGAGCCAGGATTGGTGAGAAGTGCTGGCCGAGGAAATTCGTTGCCTCGGCGACCAGGGACGTTTCAAACGGGCGACCCTGCGTCGTGTTCCAGACAACCTGGGAGAACACAGCCAGATCGTTCCCCGTGTGGAACGTCTCGTGCCGGCGCACAGCAAGCCAGGAGAATAGAAGCGCGTAGGCAACCAGGAGCAGCCCGAAGGCAGCGTGCTTGCCCTGCCCGCGGGGGAAAACAATCTGCCGCCACCCCGCAAATTGGTTCCTCATGGGTGCGATACTCCAACTGAGCCCGTTACGCGTCGTGCGCAACGCCGGATGATAGCACAGCCTGGGCCGAAAGTCAATCGCCCCGCTCCACGATCACTTCTCCGAGCGATAGCCGGCCATCTCCGCTGCCGGAGTCGTCATTACGCAGGCGCTCTCCGGTGGCATAATCGTACAGTCCGGCCCAAAGCGGGTAACGGCCAGGCGGCAGGTCTGTGGGCAGCCGGAATGCGTGGTTGTCTGCCACCAACTCGCCGGGCGACCAGCGGGTGGTCGGGGTGTAGCCGCCGGCCGGATCGCCGTCGTGTTGGTTGAGCGGAACCGGCGAATCGGCGGCGGTGAGATGCACAAAGGCTTTGTAGTCCCGTTGCAGGGGGGCCAGTCCCATCCAGTAGAGCGTGACGTGCAGCGTATCTCCCGGCAGATAGGACGCCCGATCCAGGCGATAGCCGAGGAACTGGATTTGTCGTGTGCCCAAGACGTTCTCCGCTGGGTGGAGCGGAGGCGGCGATACCCAGGGGCGAATGTGAACGCCAATCACGCCGGTGCCGATCAACAACCCGACCAGAAGGATCGTTCGCCACCGCCGGCTTCCGTGCCACACGCCGACGGCGGCTAGCGCAGCGACGCTCGCCATGGATAGCAGGTCGCCCAAGCGGCGGGCGGGTGTCGTGCCCGCGTGAAACGAAAGGCGATGTGTGCCGGCCAGCACGTCCACCGTCGCCAGGCCCAACGCGCCGCGCGGATAGACCGCGGCAGGCATCCCGTCCACCGTGGCCGACCAGCCGGGGAAGTAGAATTGGTGCAGCGAGATCGGCTGGCGATCAGCCAGCGCCACGGTCAGCTCAACGCTTTGCGGCGTCACCGCTGTCAATCGTGCGGAGGCGATGGCGCTCCCCACCGGCCCGCTCGGCGGTTCAGTCGCCGCGCGCGGAATGGCCCATCGTTCCTGCTGCACCCACCTCGGCAGATACTCCGCGGTCCACGTCGCCCCGATCTGCTGGTGGTCGAAATCCTCGTCCCACATGCGCTGCACGGTGATCTGCTCTGCGCCTACCGGCTCCGCGTCGTACTCCAGATGGCTCATGCTTGCATAGCCCGTCGCCCCGGTCACCAAGAAAAGGAGAACAAGGATCGGGCCCCGTTTCCTGCCCCACCGTCCCAACGGCCACGCCACGATCCCACTGCTGAGCAGAGCTGTGCCAAAGGCCACCAGCGCCATGAACCGCCACGGGTATTGCAGCACGGAGAGCACCCGCTCCGCCGCGCGCCAGACCGCCAACGACGAGCTGGTCGTGAGAAACAGGCTCGCGCCGGTGACGGCGAGAGCGAAGAGCGCAACGTTGTGCGAACGCAAGCGGCGGCCCGTACGGCGGCGGGCGTCGAACGCAAGGCCGATCAGCCCCAGCACGGCCAGCGATAGTTGCAGCCGCCCCACCGGGTGATCGATGGCGACACCCTGCTCTGGGAAGTAGCGGTGGCGCAGGAAGGGCGACAGCAGTTCGCTCGCGCGGGCCAGGTGGTCACGGTAGCCGGTGCTGCCGAAATCGAGTGCCAGGTGGACGTAGCGACTCTCGGCAATCGCGGGCAGCCAGTAGAACGCACTGAGCGTCAAGGCTATGAGCAGCGCCAGGAAAAGAGCAGCAACCGGGCGTTCGAGTAGCTGTCCTTTGGCACGCCCTGGCGCGGAAAGGGAGTCCACCCGCTTGTTCCCCCAGATCAGCATGAGGGCGTACGCCGCGGCCACTGGCGCGAAGATCAAGGCCGAGAGGTTGTGGGTGAGGATGAGGCCGGCGCTGCACAGGCCCGTCCACACGATATGGCGATGCTGTCCCCCGTGGATCAACCGCCAGAGAGTCCAGAGAATGAGCGGAAACCACAGGAACGCCAGGTGCTCGGCCAACGCGCCACGCTGGTAGGCATCGGCAAGGTGGTACGGGGCGTAGGTGTAGGCAATGGCGGCGAGCACGCCGGCCGCGGCCCCCATCACGTCGGCCGCGAAGAGGTACATCGTCCAGGCCGCCAGCAAGAACCCCGCAGCGAATGTC
Source organism: uncultured Ardenticatenales bacterium (assembly GCA_964508275.1). Classification (GTDB taxonomy): domain Bacteria; phylum Chloroflexota; class Anaerolineae; order Ardenticatenales; family JAADHH01; genus CAZDTE01. The sequence continues at coordinate 1,328 of CAZDTE010000147.1, read as the reverse complement.
AGCTTCATGGCCACGATGTAGTTCGCACCGAGCAGGTGCCAGAACTCGGCCAGGTAGTAGCCGAGAGGGCTGTAAAAGTTCAGCACCGGGTAGCCATAGCCGAACGCAAAGTCGGGGAACGAGCGCGGAAAGGGCACGCCACCGTGCAGCGCACGATCCACCGCCGCCAGACGATAGAGGTGAATCCAGCCGTCATCGCTGTCGAAGTAGCCGGGTTGCAGGAGCGGGAGAACCGCCGGCAACACGAGCACCGTCGTCAGGAGGAAAAGCCACCGGCGGTCGTTCGGCTTATGCACAACTCGTCAAGGTTCCGCTTTACTCCCTGTGCTCCTCGTCCGCGGAGAGAACAGCCTCGATCAGCCTTACGTATTTACGGTAGCGACGCAAGAGGGGTTGAAGGGAATAGCGGACGATCTCATGGTTGATGTCATCGTAGCCATGCACCAGACGGTTGCGGAGGCCTGTCGTCGAAGCCAGGCGTGTTGCCAGTTCGGCGGGTAAAACGCCGTGGCGCGCCATTTCGGCAAACGCGTTGTAGTAGGTTTGCGGCGGCTTCTTGGAGCTTCTCGATGGCATGCCGGGTAACGTAGTCACTGCGATACTCCTCCAGGCTTATGGCGGAAAGTGGAGCCAGTTCATCAAGGGATTGGATGATGAGCGCGAGCTTCTTTTGAACGAGAGCGTGATCAATCACTGTATTGCTCATTTACACGTCGGGCCACGTAGCGAGCCAGGTCATCACGGAACTTTCTCGTGTCCCAGAAATGTCGACTGGCATAGGACTGGAATTCTTCCCACGAATACGGCGTTCTTTCGTAAAGAGGGATGCCGGTGGTGGCTACCTTCCAGAGGAGCAGCGGTTCGGCATGAAGCAGAACGCTCAAGTCAATGTCCGCTTTGAACAGGGACGCCAGCTCGGCCCACAGAGTCAGGTGCTCTTCGGGTGCAAGGGGGTGCTGGGGAAGAATCGCCACGTCCACATCGCTGTCCGGACGAGTCGTCCCTTGCGCCTGCGAACCGAACAAGTCGATGAGTCGGAGTCCGTGTTTTCCGGCCAGCACATCCAATTCGGTGGCATCGGGGTGTCGCATGGAATCTGTTTCCGCTTTCCGGTGTCGCGAGAAGGTCGGTGATGAACGTGGGTCCGGTCGCCAATCAACCCACATACTATAACGCCTCTTCATAAAGTTGTCAAACTCGGTAGAGGTGAGGCATTCCCTCAGCTCCATGAGGTGGTCAAATCCCTTTGGGTCTACCTACGCATAATGAGGAAGGCCTAGCAGCTTGTCGGAGAAAGAATAATCGGACACAGATTTGCAGGATAAACA
>CAZDTE010000146.1:0-7747 GCA_964508275.1 uncultured Ardenticatenales bacterium | reverse complement strand
TGCTGGAGCAGGCAGAGGTACTCTGTGACGGCTGGGTGATCACATAGACCTCACGCTTACACTCCCCTTACAATGCCTCCATACCCAGCTAACAACTGCACGGTATCCTGTGAAAGAAGACATAATGAAATGTCAGCTACTGTTTTTGTCAAAAACAAGCTTTTTCGGCTTAAACATTGCAGGAGCGGAAACGATGAAACAGAAATATCTCTTCCCGATACTGGGTGCCATAGTGTTGATCTCCATTCTGATGGCCGTGCTGTCTCTCGCCGACAGCACGCCTGTCTCCGCGGCAATGGCCCCACGCACCACACCGGTCAAGATTGACGTGGACCTGCCCTCGACGAGCACGAACACGCCGCCGACCGGCACGCTGGCCTTGCGCATCTTCGCGCCGGCCACACCCGCCGGCGCCCGCTACCCGCAAGGCGCGCCGGTCGTCGTCTACGTGCAGGGGGGCTCAGGCGCCGGCTCGCTGAAGACACCGCTCCTTGGCGCGGATGACGTGATCCGCATCGCCTTTCTGTTCCCCGGCGGCACGGACCTGGCCACCGGCCGTAGCAGCGACGGAACCTACGACTACCGCGGGCCGGACAGCATCGCCGCCCTGCGCGACGTGACCCTCTACGCCGCCGGCCTGCTCACCGACAGCGACGGCCACACCATTGACGACGTCGTACCGGTCAACGTGCTGCACGACAACATCGGCTTCTACGGCAGCTCGAACGGCGGCAACATCTCCGTCGTCACTGCCGACCTCTTCGGCGCCGACCTCAACGGCTACCTCAAATACATCGTGCAATGGGAATCGCCGGTCAGCAGCCAGATGGCCGTCGTTGACCTGGGGCCATTCAGAGAGGAGTGTACGAGCCCGCCGAAGGTTACGCTGCCAACCGAGAATCCCTGGTACGACCCTACCGGTTACACGCCGCTCACCGTTACCGTGGATTACAGCGCCATCGCCTTCAATACGACGACTTCCTCCCCCCTCGTCTACCTGGACGGGAACGGCGACGGCAGCTACACCACCGTGCCGGACGGTGCCAACCCCGGCTGCTTCACCCCCGACCTGAACGGCGATGGTGTGCTCACAACGACGGAGGATGTGCCACTAGGCTCCTACGACGATGGCAGCCGCTATTACTTCTCGGCGCCGGCCACGAAAGCGATGCAGGATCAGGGCATCTTCACCTCCTGGCCGGTGACTATCGCCAACGTTTCGCAGGCCAATGCCTGGTGGGGCCTGCGCGAGGCGGTGCAGCATTACGCCGGCGCAGTGTCCAAGAACGCCGACCTGGAGGGCATGGTGCTGGCCAGCGTGGGCGACCACGTCCAGATCGCCTCGGACAAGCCGCACATCCACCAGGCCTTCGACGGGTGGGACGACGCCGGCGACTGGGTGAAGATCAACCCGGCGCGCAGCTACGCCGTCGCCGTGAACCCGGCCTTGAGCAGCCGCACCGACCTGCCGGACAACGCCGCCAACACACCGCCGGCCGACTGGACCGACGTGACCGGCTACGCCTTCCCCGACGGCTTAGAGAACGACTACGCCGTGGCCGCCGTCCACGAAATGGCCGACCGGGCCCACGCCGCCGGCACCCCGACCGCCACACCCACGGCCACGGCGACAACACCGCCGGCCGCGACGGCGACGGCCACGAGCGGGCCGGCCCCCACGCCGGTCAAAAAAGAGACCGTTTCGCTGAACGGTTTGCGCGGATGGTCCTCGGCACTGGGCAACAACATAAAGGTTTTCGATGTCGCCGTGGACGAAGCACGCAACCGGGTCTACGTCCAGGGGATTCTGAGCCCCGGCATCGCCGTGATTGATGGCAACACCGACACGCTCATCGGCAGCGTGGACATCGGCTTGAGCTACAACAGTTTCCATCGCACCTACCTGGCCGTGCATCCGACGAACGGCATGTTGTACGTGGCCGACTTCCACGGGTCGACCCTGCGCAGCATCGATCCGGCCACCGCCGTGATCACCGGCCCGGTAACTTTGGACGGCACGCCGACTTTCGTCCTCGCGGACAGCGACTACGTCTACGTCAGTCTGCAAAGTTTGGGCAAGGTGGCCGTCTACGACGCGACCACCCTGGCCAAGGTGCAATTGGTTGACCTGGGCACGGACCGTATCGGTGGCATGGTCCTGGATCACACGAACCAGAAACTCTATGTGACCAACGCCGGCGCGCCGGTGGGGAATCAATCAACCTTGTATGTGATCAACACGACTACGATGACGACCAGCACGCCGATTCTGTTTACGAACACGACCGGACAGCCGACCAGCTTCGTGGACCGCGACCCGGCGACAGGCAACTTCTTTGTTACCTCGGAAAAGTACCTCTTCATCCTGTCGAGCAGCGGCAACGTTCTGCACACCGTTCCGCTGCCGAACAAGTCGAAGCAGCCGTTTTATTGGGGCGCAACCGGCAAAGTCTACATCACTTCGCACGACGGAATCTCGCCCATCCACAGCAGCCTGGAGGTGGTTGACGCCGTGACCGGCCACATAGACCATATAATCGATCTGCAAACCGGCGGGGCACAGCGAACCGCATTGAACAAGACGACCGGCAAGCTGTATACGAACGGTATGGAGTACACCAACGTGCCGGTTGTCGATCTTCATACAAACACGCTCATCAAGCGCATAGACATTGGCAATTCCGTCGAGGATATTGCTGTCGATCCGGGCAGCGGCGTAGCCTACTTCGCCAACCGGCTCGGCGGCAGCACGGTCATGTCTTATGACGCTGCGAACGACCGGTGGGACGAATTCGCTACCGGCGGCTGGCCTACCGCCGTGGACTTCGATCCCGGGCTGGGCCGGCTGTTCGTCCTCAGCCACTTCTCCGGTACGGTCGAAGCGTACGACGTCGGCACCCATCCGCTGTCGCCCACGCTGGCCGGTACGGCATCGTTGGGCCTCCACGATATCACCGACGCCCTCAGCAACCAGACGGTGGACGCGACACGCCACCGGGTGGTCACCACGCACCCGGAGCATGACTCCGTCGTCATCGTAGACGGGGCGACCCTGACGGTGACCGCCACAATTAGCGATGTGCCCAGTTTCACCTTCGACCCGAAAACCACTGCCGGCCCAGGCCATCTGCAACCCGCCGTTGATGAGGTGCAAAACAAGTTGTATGTGCTGGACCCTAAGACAAAACGGGTTGACGTGTTCGATGGCAACACCGGCTATGCCTACTTGCGTACAATTGACCTGGCCGGTTATTCCTGGACATGGAAGAATGACTTCAACGATCATCTCCTGTGGATGGACAATGCACGCCACCGACTCTACGTGGGCCCCCTGGTCATCGACACGACAACCGACACATACGCCGGCATCCTGCCGGCCGGCAGCGGCGAGGTCGTTGTGGGAATGGACAAAGCCAACAATCTCCTGTACACCCTGGGCGTGGATCCGCCATCCGCGTCTACACACCAGGGAGCCGCGCCTGGCAGCAGTCGCCCGACGGCGTCCCAGCAGCGTCCACCCAGGTCACAAGGCCAGAGCACCGCGCCTGGCAGCAGTCGCCCGACGGCGTCCCAGCAGCGTCCACCCAGGTCACAAGGCCAGAGCACCGCGCCTGGCAGCAGTCGCCCGACGGCGTCTACCGGCCGTCGTCCAAAACCGGCTTCCTCCGGCACGCAAACAACGCAAGCGAACCAACTCTACGTGATCGACCGCGACACCTACGCTGTACAGGCCCAGGCCGCCATGCGCGATGTCTCCTACGTGCCCCCCTTCGCGGCGGTTGACCCGGTACATGCCCGCTTCTTCGCCGGCTACATGCAGCCGGCGGAGGTGGACGTCTACTCGCTGGCGGGGGCCGGCAGCGGCTTCACCATCACCTTACCGGTGATCTTGAAGCAGGGTGCCGGGGAACCGGTGCCTACGCCCACGCCGACAGCGACATCCGTCTCGCTGAATCGCCCGGAGAATCCGCAGATCGGCCTGAACTTCATCCGCTTCGACTGGGACGAGTCATCCTACTACCAGCCGAGCTGGATATTCAATGACTTCGCCGATTTGGGCGTCCAGACCTATCGCCAGTTCATCAAGGCCGACCTGCTGTGGAACGTCGTCGAGCCGCAGGACAACCAGTGGGACTGGTCGACCGCCGACGCGGTGATCCCGAACGCGGACTTCGAGCCGATCGTTACCCTCTTCGCCCTGCAGTACGCCTCGGCGACGCCGCCCTGGGCTACCGACCCGGCCGAATTCCAAAAGACGCTGGGGCCGGAGGCGCAAGACTATCTGCAACACATCATTGACCGTTATGGACCCTATGTGAAATACTGGGAGATCGGCAACGAGATGGACCATTGGCGTGCCGCCGATCCCACGCCGGCGGCGACCACCCAGTCAAAGAGGTCGCCCAGAGGATTGCCCCCCTCCTATCCGCTGGACGGCTTCAGTCCGCAGGAACAGGGCGCGTTCTTTGCCCAGGTCGCCGATTTCATCCGTGCCCGCGACCCGGACGCCGTCATCGTCATGCCCGGCATGGGAGGGCTGAGCGACTACACGCTCAACACCTGGCTCGCCGGCGTGATCGAAGGTGGGGGCACCGGCTGGTTCGACGTGATCAACTATCACTTCTACGGGCCGTGGTACAGCTTCCCGAACCAGCGGGGGCAGCTTGCCACGTTCATCGCCGGCCACGGCCTGACCGGCAAGGCGGTCTGGAACACCGAAACCGGCTCGACCGCCAGCCCGACGCTCACCGCGCGCACCGACTACCCCAACAGCCCGCAATCGCAGGCAGCGGACGTCTTCCGCCGGCTGGTCCAGGATTACGGCTACGGCGACTCTCTGGCACTGTGGCACACCTACATCGGTTCGCCGGACGCGCCGGACAACGACTGGCGGCTCTACGGCATCCGCACCGACACGGCCGTCGCCCAACCGTCGTATTACAGCTTCAAGCTGCTCGTCGGCGAACTGATCCCGTTCAGCAACGTGGACAAACTGGCCAGCAGCCCCGGCGACGAGAACATCTACCGGTTCACAACCGCCGGAGCAGCGACGAAGTACGTCGTTTGGGGGACGGGGACATTCACGGTGCCGGCCGGCATGGGGCAGATGACGTCCGTTGTGCCGAACGCGGACGGCTCCTTCACCTGGCAGGCGGTCGCGCCTGGCCAGGTACTCACGCTCAGCGACGTGCCGGTATTGCTGAAGTAGGGATGTGGGAGCGCGCCGCCCATCCCTACGGTCGCCCTTAACCGAGAGGGGGCCAGAGGGGAAGGCTCACGAGTCGCTCTTCCACAGCGCGCGCAGTGGCCGAAGAGCCGGGGTAAGGGAGCGGCCGGTCTCTCGATTGCCGCGCGCGACCACGGTCTGGCTCCAACTGATGCACAGGTTGCGGCGCGCGCGGGTGATGGCCACGTAGAGCAGGCGCAGCGATTCGGCGATCGTGGCCAGCTTCGCTTCGCGGGAGGGGTTCGGATCGGCGTTGGCAGGCCGGACACCTAGCAGCGCCTCGAACCGCGCCTTCGCCTCGTCCATCGGACTGCCCCCCAACTCCGGGTAGGTGCCGATGAACTGGGCTTCCAGATCGCCGGGGAACCAGAAGTCATCTACGCCGACCAGATAGACCGTGTCCCACTCCAGCCCCTTCGCGCCGTGCATCGTCGCCACGGTGATGATGCCCGGTCGAGGCGTGAACCCGTGCCAGGTGTCCTCAGGTCCCAGGAAGCGCGCTCTGCCCTGGGCGATCAGGCGCATCTCATCGTTCAGTTCGCCCAACCGCCAGTCGGGGCTCTGTTCGGCCATGCTGCGGAGATGGCCGGCCAGCTTCTGTGCTGTCGCCAGATCGCCGGGGTGTTTGAAGATGTCCTGGGCCACCGTCATCACCAGTTCGTCCACCGGCAGCGTACGTGCACGGAACGCGCGCCGCAGGAACTCGGCGTAGACCGCCACGGCGTTCCAGTCGGCCTCGCTGACGTGGGGCACGGGAGCAAAGCCGTTCTGCCAGGCCGTCCCCTCCTGTGGAAAGATAAACTGTTCCGGCGACGGGCAGCTCCGCAGCAAGATGCCAACCTGGGCCAGGTCTGCCTCGTCGTTCAGCCCCGGATACTCGATTGCCACCAACTGCTCGAAAGCCTCCGCCCGCCGGTTCGCCGAGAGGGGGGAGACCAGCACCGAGAACACGCTGTGCAACGCCTGCGCCACATCCCGCGAGCGGACGCTGCCGCGTAGCAAGTCGTCGTACGCCACATCGTCGCCCAGTTCGCGCAACTGCTCGATGATCCGCTGGCCGGTGCGGTTGTCGCGAACCAAGATGGCCAGCGTCTGCTCCGGGTGGCTGGCCGCCCGGCGAACCGCCCGGCGCGCGGTGCCGGCCAGTTCGTCGCTGACGTGCCGGTAGATCGGCATGTCCACACCGCTTTCCTCGTCGGTCGGATTGGGCTGTGGATCGCCGGGTGGGGTGGGCTCGATGCGCAGGTGGAGGAAGGCGCGCCGGCGAATCTCCGGGATCGGGTGCTCGTTCACCGCCCACTCGATCAGGCGATTGGCCAGACGGATGATCGGTCGCCCGCTGCGTCCCGACACCGGCAGGGATAGGGGCGTCACATCCGGGCGCTCGATGAATTCGCGGAAGTGACGCGGGTCCGAGGCGGTGAAGGTGCTCATGATCGCCTGATTCGGATCGCCGACGCGCACCCAATTGCCGCCGGGTCCGGCGAGCAGCGAGAGCAGTTCTTGTTGGAGCGGCACGCTGTCTTGCGCCTCGTCCTCCAGGATGAATGGCCACCGGCGTCGGAGCCGATCTCTAAAGTCGTGGTGTGTGGTCAACACGTCGACCGCAAGGCGGATCAAATCGTCGAAATCCAAAGCGCCCAGGGTCTCCAACTGTTGTTGGTACCGATCATAGACGGACAGAGCCATGTCGAAGAAGATGTCGCCGATGTGCGCTTGCGGCCCGGCGACCGTCTGGCGGAGCCGCTCCGCGATCTCCTGCGGGCTGGTGCGGTTGTTCTTGGCCGTCTGGATGATCAGTTTCGCCGTTTCGCAGGCACTGTAAATCCAGCGGTCGCGCCAGTTTTTCGGGGTCCAATCATCGGGGCGTAACGATTCCCAAAGATCGAGGTGGTCGTTCATCCAGGCATGCACGCCACCCTCCAGCAAATGCTCCGACCGCCGCTCATCCAGCACGTCGAAGCCGGGCGTTGTGCCGGCCAGCCCCGGGTTCTGCTGCACGATTTGGTAGGCCAGGCTGTGCAATGTGCGCACGTCGTGGCCGACCGGCGGCCGATCCATGTCCGCCAATTGCCGGCCGATCCGGGCGCGGAAGTTCTCGACCGCGGCGTTCTGGTAGGTGACGATCAGGACGTTGCCCTCGTCCGGCAAGCCACGGGCGATGAGGCGCGTGGCCAGGGTAGCGAGTGTCGTCGTCTTGCCGCTGCCCGGCACCGCCGAGACGGCCATGTAGCCGCCGGTGTAGCCGGCAACAGCTTGTTGATCCGTGCGCAGTGTAATCATGTCAGATCGGGTTGAACCTGTCGTACCACCAGCTTCCACGGCCGTAAAGGAATTCCGAAGTCCCCCTCCCTGGCCCTAGGGAACTCCAAGAAAATAGGAAGGCGTTCAGCGACTATCCCGGAAACAGTTGCTTCAAGCTCTTTTTGCCACGAATTACACAGATTTTCACGAATTTCTTGTTTTTTCCGTATCATCTCAATAATCTGGGGCGTCTTGATCCGGCCTTGCTTTTTTCTG
>CAZDTE010000145.1:0-7876 GCA_964508275.1 uncultured Ardenticatenales bacterium | reverse complement strand
GGGAATCGACATAGGCGATGGTCTGTGCCGTGGAGTGCTCATCTCCCAGGCCGGCCAGCAGGGCCAGCGCATTGGCCAGCCCGTCGAAACGGTGAACGTAGCCGGCGGGCGTGAACGTCGCCAGCCAGTGAGCGGATTGCGGAGCAGATTCGACCGCTAACCGGTAGGCGGCGGGATGGTAGAGCAGCGGGTGGTCCATGTTGCCTGTGCTGGGCCAGTAGTTGACGGTGATCTGCTCGCGCAGGCGGGCGGCCTTCTCCCGCCAGTGCGGCGCACTGCCCTGGAGTTCGCTGTACCCCTCCAGAGTTATCAGGTAGAGGATCTGTTCGCTGAGGGCATAGCCGTGTTGGATGTATTCATCGGCCCAGTCGCCGGAGAGGGGGACGTAGAGGAGCCCGCGATTATTGAATTCCCAACCGCCGGCAAGGAAGAGCGCTCTTTCGAGCGCCGGCCGGTGACGAGCGGCGAACGTCTCGTCGCCGGTGCGCAGGGCGTACCGGCAGACGCCGATCACGTACCACAGCAAGGCATCCACGCGGCCGACCCGTCCGCCGTAACTAACCTGTTCGCCATCTTCTCCGACGTTGCTGGGGATTTCACCGTGGGGCCCCTGGTGGCTGGCAAACGTGTCCAGGGTGCGGCGAAATCCATCGCGCAGGTCGGCCTCGCCCGTCGCCAGGGCGGCCAATCCGGCGATGATGCCGTCCCGAGCCCAAATCCGGCGGTAGTTGGCCGCCTCCGTCACCGAGGCCAGGAAGCCTGCCGGGGTCAGGGCGCGCCGGAGCAAGGCCAGGGCACGCCGGTAGCCCTCGAACAACACGCGCTTACCCCTTCACGCCACTGCTGGCCACGCTCTGCATGAACCAGCGCTGGAAGAGCAGGAAGACGATGAGCACCGGTATGGTGATCATCGCGGCAAAGGCCATGATGTCGCCCCAAACCTTGGGGTCGATGGTGAAGAATTGCTGCATGGCGATCGGCAAGGGCCGGTATGCCTCCCCGCGCGTGACCATCAGCGGCCAAAGGAAATCGCCCCAATGAGTCAGGAATTGGAGAATGGCGACGGTGGCAAAAACGGGACGCGATAGAGGCAGGATGATGTTCCAGTAAATGCGGAGGAGGCTGGCCCCATCCACCCGCGCGGCATCTTCCAGGTCCTTGGGCAGGCTGATAAAGAACTGGTAGAAGAGGAAGATGGAGAAGGCGTCGGCGATGAAGGGGATGATTTGCACGTGATAGCTGTCTAGCCAGCCAAAGCGGTTGACGATGAGCAAGAGTGGCACGGCCACGGCCTCGAACGGGATGATGATCAGGGCTACGACGATGCCCAACAACAGGCCGCGTCCCCGAAAGTGCAAGCGGGCCAGAGCGTAGGCCATCAGACTGTTTACGATCAGCCCCGCCGTGACCATCGTCCCCACGATGAACACGGAGTTGAACATGAACCGCCCAAAGGCCATGGCGGCGAAGACATCGCTATAGTTTTGCAACCCGATTTCGCCGCGCGGCAAAAAGGCGAAGAGACTGCTCATGTCGCTCATGACCTGGGTTTCGTTGACCTTGATCGAGGAGACCAGCATGAAGACGATCGGGAAGAGGAAGAAGATGGCCAACAAAACCATGACCACGTAGTTGAGGCCCAGCCGTACGCCTCTCCGAATTCGATAACCGGCACCGTAGGAAGATTGTATCGCTGTGTTCATCTCAATCGACCGCCCTTTCTTCTCGCAGGAAGGCGCGTTGCAGCAGCGAGACGGCCAGCACGATCAGGAAGAAGACCGCCGTGATCGCCGAGGCATAGCCGATCTTGCCCTGCTTGAAACCTTGTTTGACCACGTAGATCATCGTCGTCATCGTGGAGCCTTGGGGGTGGCCGTTCGGGCCCTGCATCACCCAGACCTGAGTGAACAACTTGAAGGCCAGGATGGTGGTGGCCAGCACCACGAAGATGGTCGTGTTGCGAAGCTGTGGCAGGGTGACGTAGCGGAACTGCTCCAGTTTGTTGGCGCCGTCAATCTGGGCCGCTTCGTAGAGATGCTCCGGTATTTCTTGCAGGCCGGCCAGGTATATGACCATCTGGAAGCCGACGCCTTGCCAAATGGAGAGCAGCATAATCGCCGGGAAGGCTCTCGTCGGGTCGTTGCGCCAGTTATACGGGCCCAGATGGCCGAGCGTGATCGTCTCAATGAACTTGTTGATCAGCCCCTCGCCAGGGTTGTAGAGGAACGTCCAGATTACGGCGACTACGACCATGGTGACGACCACCGGACTGAAGTAGGTCGTCCGAAAGAGATTCACGCCTTTGATTTTCTGGTTGACGAGGATGGCCAGCAGCAGGGCCAGCGCCGTTTGCAGCGGCACAACGAGGGTCACAAAGTAGAAGTTGTTGAGAATCGCGCGACGAAAGGTGTCGTCCTGTACCAGCCGCATGAAGTTGCGCATGCCCACAACCTGGGTGGGTAGATTGAGGTTGGGTACCAGCCGTTGGTCGGTAAAAGAGAGACCAAAAGCCATCAAGAAAGGGACCAGTAAGAAGATAACGAGCAGGAAAATGGCCGGAACAGAAAAGACCCAGGCCGCAAGGGCCTCGCTTCGCCACCGAGTCGAAGCCCTCGCCACTGTGTTTGAAGAACCGGTTTGCATCGGTACGTCTCCTTCAGTAGCCAGTAGTCAGTAGACGGTAGACAGCGGTCAGCTGCCAGCAGTATTCATCATTCACAATTCATGATTTACCATTATAACAGGAAAGCGTCGGGGAACACAAATCCCGCGTTCCCCGACGCCTCATGTGCGAACCATCTGCACTACCCTGGTGTTGGATACCCCTGGTTGTCTTCGATGTCTTGGTCGATGGTCTTAACCGCCTTGTCCAGCTCGGTCTTGACATCAGCGCCAGCGACGATGTTCTGCACCGCCTCGGCGTAGACAGAGGTGATCACCGGGTAGGCTGGCGTCACCGGGCGCGGTAGGGCCACGCCACCTTCGAGCTGCTGCACGAAGACGTTCAGCGGGCCACCCTCGGCGTACATGTCCGACTTGGCGATGGCGCTCTTGCGGGCCGGCACCGCCCCGTTGGCATTGGTCATGTGCAAGATCTCGTCAGGCGAGATCAGGAAGTTGAGGAACTGCCAGGCCGCGTCCGGGTTCTCGCAAGTGGAGGTGAGACCCCAGTTCCACGAGCCCATGCCGGTGACCGCTTTGTCTCCGAACGTGGGCATCGGGATCAGCACCAGGTCGTCGCCCAGGTTCTCACTGTGCGGCGTCCACATCCAGTGCCCCACCCAGGACAGGGCGGCAACCTTCTTCACGTAGAAGTCGTCGTCGCCGGCCGGCTCCGCCTTGGCATAGCCGTCCTTGAACAGGCTCTGGAAGAACGTCAGCGCCTCCACCGACTGCGCGCTGTTCAGCACACCGTCGGCGCTTTGGTAGTCGGTGCGGTCGATCAGATCGCCGCCCCACGACTGCATGATGGGAGCGAAGCCGTAGGTGAACCATTCACCAGCGCCGTAGTTCATCTTGAAGTCGATGGCGTACTCCACCTCGTCCAGCGCCTGCAACTTCGCCAGAGCGTCGACGAACTCCTCCTTCGTCCAGGCATCGTCAATCCCCTTGGGGATGCGCACGCCGGCCTTCTCCAGGTACGCCTTGTTGCCCCAGATGGCCAGGCCAGAGTCGAACGTCCCCAGGCTGTAGAGATGCCCACCGTAGGTTCCCTGGGCGATGATCGAGGGCAGGAAGTCGCTGCGCAGGTCATCGGAAACGTATTCGTCAATCGGTGCCAGGTAGCCCGACCAGGCATAGTTGTAGAGGAAGGGGCCGTCGAAGTCGAGCAGGCAGGGCAGGTCGCCGGCCAGAGCAGCGGCGTTGACTTGGTCGTTGTAGCTCCCTTCCGGCAGCTGCACGGCGTTGACCTGCACATCGGTGTTGCTGTCATTGAAGGCCTGCACCTGAGCGTTGAGCACCTCACGCTCTTCCCCCTTGCCGGAGTGGAACCAGACGTCCACCACGGTCGCCTTGGCTGCCGGCGCTTCGGTTGCCTTGGCTGGCGCTTTTGTAGGCGGCGCTGGGGTTGCGGTGGGTCCGCCACAGGCGGCGATCAAAGAGATCAGCACCAGCAGCGCCAGAACAAACCACAGATTCCTTTTCACTTTTATCCTCCTTCGAGACTCATGATCTTCAGGCACTTGCAAGTCAACTTCCGGGTTCTGGGTAGCGCTACATCACCTCCTCTCAGTCGGCCAACCAGTCGTGCGGTGGCTTAGTAATCAACTCCTCCTTAGTTTCCTCCAAGCGCTGATAAAGACTGGCGCGGTCAGGCAACTTGGGCAGGGGGCCAACGACGCTGATCTTGGTCTCGGCGACCATCTGTCCAAAGCAGGCTGCTTCGTACGGAGGGTAGCCGTCGAGCAACGCGATCAACAGGCCGGCCCAGAAGGCGTCTCCGGCGCCGGTCACGTCGGCAACTACCGCATTGCTGGGCTTGATGCGATGAACCGTGCCGTCAGCCGTGCTCAACAGCACACCCTGCTGGCCCATGGTCAAGGCCACAATCTCCGGCCCCCAGCTCAGGAAGCGCTCGGTATAGGCAAGCGGTGACAGGCTCGGGCCAAAGAGACGAGCGCAATCGTCCAGCGAGGGCTTGGTAATGCTCACGGAGCGATAGGCTTCCAGCAGCACGGACTGGAAGTCGGCCACATCCGGCCAAATGCGCGGGTGGTAGTTGGGGTCGAGCGAAACCAGGCAGCCGTTCTGTCTGGCGGTCTTGATTGCCTGGAGGATGGTAGTCCGGGCGGGCTCGCGAGACAGAGCAAAGGCCGAGGTGTGTACGATGCGGCTAGAATGGATCGCTTCCTGTTGGCCATCTTCAAGGGAAATGGCGGAGTCGGCTCCCCGGTAGATGATGAAATCGGGCGTCATCGTCTGGCGCGCGTTGACGGCCAGGGTCGTGGGAGCCCATGAGGAGGCCAGCAAGTAATCGGTGCCAACGGTGGCCAGGTCCAGCTCATGGCGGATGAACTGCCCAAACCCATCGTCTCCGACGCAGGCGATGACGGCAGATCGGCCTCCCAGCTTGGCGACGTTGAGGGCCACGTTGGTCACCTCTCCGCCCACAAAGCGATTGAAACCAGTGGCATCGGCCAACGAATCGACCACCCGTTCCGAGATCAGATCAACGAGTGCTTCGCCCAAGGCCAGGACGTCGAGGGTGCGCTGTGGCTCAGATGTCACTGTCGGGTTGTCTCCAATCACACATCGGAACCGGTTCCAATGCGAGGCACACGATTTGTTTCCCCTGTTTCCCCCGGCCCGTCAGTTCGGAGGGGCAGTAGTTCGCCGAGTGATCAACTCCGTCGGGAGAAGAACCTGGCGGGGGGTTGAAGGTGTGGTCACAATGAACTCGAGCAGCAGTTCAACCCCCTCAACACCTGACGCAAAGAGCGGTTGACGAATGGTGGTCAGGTGCAAGTATTCGGCGATTTCGATGTCATCGTAGCCAATTACGGATAGGTCGTCGGGCACCCTTAGGCCCGCGCCCCGAGTCGCCTCCAGCACGCCAATGGCCTGGGTATCGCTCGCGGCGAAAATGGCCGTCGGCGGATTGGGCAAGGCCAGCAACTCACGCGCCATCTCGCGCGCTTCCTGTCGCCCGTGTTCTCCCTGCCGGTGATACTCGGGTCGGAACGGCAGGCCGGCCTCGGCGAGTGCCTGGCGGTAGCCTTCGTACCGGTCGCGGCTGGAGACGAAGTTGAATGGATTCTGGAGGTGGTCGCTCACGTAGGCGATTTCGCGGTGGCCCAGATCGATGAGGTGCCGGGTGGCCAGCCGCCCGCCAGCCACGTCGTCAATCACAGCCCGACTCAGCGTGGGATGTTGAGCGTCAATCAACACAGTCGGCACGCGCGATTTCAAGAAGCGGTCCACATCACCATCGTGCGGCGACAAAGAGATGATCAGTAATCCGTCCACGCGCTCACGGCGAGGGACATCGCGGAAATAGGCGTCACGCTTGGCTGTCGTCTCCACGTTGAAGAGTACCAGGTCGTATTCACTGTCGGCCAGGGCGAATTCCACACCCCGCAATCGTTCGACAAAAGATGGGCGGGTAAAGAATGGTACGATGACGGCAATGGTCAGCGTCTTGCGCAAGGAGAGGCGGCGGGCGATGGGGCTGGGCGTGTAATCCAGCGCCTCAATTGCCGAGATGACCTTCTGGCGAGTAACCTCACGGACCGAGGGGCGGTCGTTCAGCACTCTGGAGACTGTGCCAACGCCGACCCCTGCCCGTTTCGCTACATCACGAATGGTTGCAGGTGCCACCGGCGCTCCTCCTCGCTGGATCAAAAGTGGAACCGGTTCCATTCTATCATGTTTTCCCCAGTTTGTCAAGGGGCGAAATCAGGGTGGGTGTGTCTGTCAACGTTTTTCGCCGGCTGAAGGCCGGCGAATGAATTCGAGGCAACTGTCGCCTCGGTCAGGAGGCCTTCGGCGAGGGAGGAGAAGTTCTTGCCTCAATGCCGGTCCACCCGGCATCGACGTTCACTGTCTTGAACGAGTTTCTTACCGGTCGACTGCCGGGCCGCAGGCCGGTGGGTCAGTGGGCGTAGACGACGTGGTCCAGCTCGACGTAGCGGACGCCAGGCTCTTGCGCCAGCGCCTGGGCGATGGTGGCTTCTTCCCCTTCCGGAACATTCAGGCGCAGGACGTGGATGCCCGGAATCTCGTGGTGGAGGCTGATGCCGTACCGCGCGAACAACTCCGCGCTGCTGGCCGCGTTGACGCCGTCCTCGAAGCGCAGCAACACCGTCCCGGGGCGGAACGGCTCCGCGCTGGCAGAAGCGCCCTCGGTGCGCAGCCGGCCAACCTCCGAGCCGCGCTCGGCTGCGGATGGGCGCTCGCTGCGCGGGGTGGCGTGGTCCTCGGCTTCGGCGCTGGCCTCGGCACTGGCCGCACTCGTCGCGGCGACGGCGGCGAAGGCGTCAATCCGCCCGTAGCCGAACAGATCGTCGCGGCCCGCGGCTCCCAGATCAACGGCGGCGTTCTGAATGATGTCCGCCACCTGGTCAGCCGTCAGGCTGGTGTTGCGCGCCCAAATCAGGGCCGCCAACCCGGCCACGTGTGGCGCTGCCTGGGATGTGCCGACCATCGCCATGTAGCCCACGTCTGGGAAGCCGCCGCCGGGGAACCCCCGCCAGAAGGTGCTCTCGATCCAGTGGTTCGGGTCCGGGTCGGACGAGCTGGAGGCATCGCCGCCGGGCGCGGACACATCCACGTAGCTGCCGCTGCTGGAGTAGCTGGCGTGTTGATCCAGGTTGTCGGTGGCGGCCACGGCCAGCACGTGATCGTAGGCGGCCGGATAGATCACCGGATTGCCCTCTTCGTAGGAGTTGCCGGAGGAAGCGATGACCAGTGCCCCTTTGCCGTAGGCATAGTTCACAGCGTCCTGGATCGTTGTGCTCGCGGAAGGCCCACCCAGGCTCATGTTGATGATCCGCGTGCCCTGGTCGGCTGCCCATTGGATGCCGGAGGCGATGTCGGACTGGTACCCGACGCCGGAAGCGTCCAGCACTTTGACTGGCCGGATTTTGGCGTTCCAGCCCACGCCGGCGACGCCGATGCCGTTGTCAGTCGCCGCCGAGGCGATGCCGGACACGTGGCTGCCGTGCCCCTCGTCGTCCGAGGGGTCGCTGTCATCGTTGACGAAGTCGTAGCCGGCGGTCAGCTTGGCGATCAGATCGGGGTGCGTCAGGTCCACGCCGGTATCGAGAACGGCGATCGTCTGGCCGCCGCCATCGGAAGCGCCCCACGCGGCCGGTGCGTTGATCTTCTCCATGTTCCACTGGTATGCGCCGTAGTAAGGATCGTTCGGCGTGATCGG
>CAZDTE010000144.1:0-7944 GCA_964508275.1 uncultured Ardenticatenales bacterium | reverse complement strand
CGATCGTCCCCACGTTCACGTGGGGCTTGTCGCGCACGAATTTCTCTTTCGCCATAATACCTGCACTCCTTTCTGAAATCCAAAACCGTTGCCAGAAGTTGTGCTAACGGAGCACCAAACCGGCCCCCTTCTTAGCTAGTTCCTCCGGCACTTCCGCGTAGTGGAGGAACTCCATGGTGAACGTGCCACGACCTTTGGACATGGAGCGCAGCACAGTCGCATAGCCAAACATCTCGGCCAACGGCACTGTAGACTTGATAGCATGGGTGCCATCTCCGCGAGGTTCCATGCCTTCGATCTGAGCACGACGCGCAGACAGGTTCCCGATCACATCTCCGGTATACTCGTCCGGCATCACGACTTCGACCTTCATTATTGGTTCCAGAAGAATGGGGCCGGCCCTTTGGACACCCTCTCGCAAGGCCATCCCACCAGCGATCTTGAAGGCCAGTTCGGAGGAGTCTACTTCGTGATAGGAGCCATCAATCAACGATGCCTTGATATCCACAATCGGATAGCCGGCCAGCACGCCACTCTCCATCGCCTCTCGCACACCGCGGTCCACGGAAGGGATAAACTCCCTGGGAATGGAGGTGCCTACGATCTTGGACTCAAACTCGTAGCCTCGGCCGGTCGGCAACGGTTCCAGATCGAGAATAACGTGGCCATATTGGCCGTGCCCACCTGTTTGCCGGACAAAGCGCCCCTCCGAGCGAACAGCACGTCGGATCGTCTCCCTGTAGGCCACCTGCGGTCTACCGATATTCGCCATGACCTTGAATTCGCGAAGCAGGCGGTCAACCAACACCTCCAAGTGTAACTCGCCCATCCCAGACATCAGCGTTTGTCCCGTCTCGGTGTCGGTGTGGACGCGGAATGTGGGGTCCTCCTCCGCCAATCGTTGCAAGGCGTCGCCCAAGCGGTCTTGATCCGCTTTACTGCGCGGTTCGATGGCAATGGAGATCACGGGGGCGGGGAACTTGATCGCCTCCAAGACAATAGGATGCGCAGCATCAGACAAGGTATCCCCTGTGAACGTGTTCTTGGGGCCCAGTACGGCCCCGATGTCGCCGGCCAACACCTCCGTAATGTCTTCCCGTCGGTTGGCGTGCATGCGGAGGAGCCGACCAATTCGTTCCTTTTTGTTCCGTGTCGAGTTCACAACTCTCTTGCCCGATACGAGTCGACCGGAGTATACGCGCACGTAGGCCATTCTTCCCATAAACGGATCGGAAACAATCTTGAACGCCAGCGCGGCAAGCGGGCTATCAGGGTCTGGGGAGCGAGTCTCTTTTTCGTCGGTTTCGGGATTGATTCCGCTAACAGGTGGAACGTCAAGGGGTGAAGGGAGGTAGTCTACGATCCCGTCCAGCACAGGCTGGACGCCCTTGTTACGCAGCGCGGCGCCACAAAGGACCGGCACCAGTTGTGCCCGAATGGTGGCGTTGCGCAGCGCCGTCCGCAGGTCATCGGGAGTGATCTCCTCTCCCTCCAGATAACGAACGGTCAACTGTTCATCCGTCTGCACGACCTGTTCGATCATGTCTTGGCGGTGGTTGTAGACTTCCTCCTGCATGTCGGGAGGCACTTCCCTTTCCTCTTGAACCGTTCCCAAGTCGTCTGTGTAGATGAGGGCTTCGTTTTCGATCAGGTCAACGACGCCGACGAATGAGCTTTCCGCGCCGATGGGGATCTGCACAGCAACGGGATTCGCCTGCAACCGGTCACGGATCATCTGCACGGTGTGCCAGAAATCCGCCCCCAGCCGATCCATCTTGTTGACATAGCAAACCCGTGGCACCCGGAAAATGTCTGCCTGACGCCACACCGTCTCCGACTGCGGTTCCACGCCGGCAACGGCATCGAAGACCACGATGCCACCGTCCAGCACCCGGAGCGAGCGCTGTACCTCGGCGGTGAAGTCAATGTGCCCGGGCGTGTCTATGATGTTGATCTGGTGGCCGCGCCAAGAACAGGTGGTAGCCGCAGAGGTGATCGTGATCCCGCGCTCACGCTCCTGCGCCATCCAGTCCATCGTGGCAGCACCCTCGTGCACCTCTCCCATCCGGTGAATCTTTTGGGTGTAGAAGAGTATGCGCTCTGTAGTTGTAGTTTTGCCCGCATCAATGTGTGCAATGATTCCAATGTTGCGGATCTTCGACAGCGTTTCTCTCTCCGGCATACGAATTCCCTATCGTCCTCGCGCCGTACGCACTACGAATTATCCCGTTCTTCATCATTCCGCATTCATCGTTCCAGTATCGTTCCACGCTCTCCGCTCCACGCAACCTCCCACCGACTACCACCGGTAGTGGGCGTACGCTTTGTTCGCCTCTGCCATACGGTGTGTGTCATCTTTCTTCTTGATCGTCACACCGGTGCTGTTAAAGGCATCAAGAAGCTCATTTGCAAGCTTCCCCGCCATGGTGTGGTCGCTGCCCTGGCGCGTTGAAGCCACCAACCAGCGCAGGGCCAGGGAGAGTCGTCGGTCCGGCCGGATCTCGATCGGAATCTGGTAGTTAGCCCCTCCCACACGCCGCGAGCGGACTTCCATCATTGGGGTGGCATTCTTTACGGCCTGCTCGACCACGGACAGCGGGTCTTTGCCGGTACGCTCCTCAATGATATCCATGGCTTCGTACATGATTCGCTGCGCCAGGCTTTTCTTGCCATTCTGCAGGATCCGGTTAATGAACCTGGCCACGAGCTCGCTATTGTATTTGGGGTCCGGCGTGATAACTCGTTTGGGTGCTCGACCTCGCCTCGGCATCTGTCTTCTCCTCTCGACCCTGACGACATCCTCTAGGCACAAAAAGCCCCTCTACGGCCTAGCCAGCCTTTGGCAACACTACAAGAAGTAGCATCCAGGCCGGCCTGGGCAGACCTCCGCAACGGCGAAACAGTTCGGGGCGATGCCTCTCATGTTCGCCAGAAGAATATCGCATTACATCCTGCAGAGGTTCCCAGCCACAAAGGGACGCTGCGCACCAACAGGTTTCTGCGATTACGAGTTTCTAAGGTTCATGTAGCTACTGGCTGCTACAGCGGAACCAAATCACTTCTTCGGTCGCTTGCTACCGTACTTGGAACGGCTGCGACGGCGGTCATCCACCCCTCCGCTGTCCAGAGTGCCGCGTACAACATGATAGCGCACCCCTGGAAGATCCTTCACACGACCGCCACGAATCAGTACCACAGAGTGTTCCTGGAGGCTATGTCCCTCTCCAGGTATGTAGGCAGTGACTTCCACGCCATTGGTCAAACGCACACGGGCGATCTTTCGCAAGGCAGAGTTCGGTTTCTTGGGCGTCATTGTACGTACCTGCGTACACACCCCCCGACGTTGAGGAGAGCCTTTCCCCTGTTGCACCCTGTTCTTAAGCGCATTGTAGTTGTAGCGCAGTGCAGGAGACTTGCTCTTCTTGTGAGACGCCTTACGACCCTTGCGTACCAGTTGGTTTATCGTTGGCAAAGGGAAACCCTCCTTTACGGTCCGTGTGCAAAAACGTAGGCCGCCAGGGTAGTCACTCGGGTTCTACCCTTTGCGACCCACAATCTGCCATTGTAACACATTTCTCGGATTCCGTCAAACCGCGCCCAGCCGCCAGCCCATTTTAGTTTGGGGAGACGTTTCGGCCTGCGGCGGGTGTGCTCGCTGCGCCCGTTGCGCCCGTTGAGGGAAGTGACCAGTGTCGATTTCAATCTGGCACGGCCTCTCGCCAGGATGGAAAACCACCCTCACCGCCCTCCCCATTTCGGAAGACCCAACCCAAACCCCAGACGGGGGAGCGGTTCCTCCTCGACTTCCTTGCCAAAGTGGATCTGTTCGTTGTCCTTACCGATCACTTTCACGGAGAGACCCAGGCTTTGTAGTTCTTTGACCAGCACGCGGAACGATTCGGGAACTCCCGGTTCGGTGATTTCCTCTCCCTTTACTATTGCCTCATATGTCTTTGTCCGCCCCGTTACGTCATCGGACTTGACGGTAAGCATTTCCTGCAGGGTGTGGGCGGCACCGTAGGCCTCTAGTGCCCAGACTTCCATCTCGCCAAACCGCTGGCCACCGAACTGGGCCTTCCCACCGAGTGGCTGTTGAGTGACCAGCGAGTACGGACCGGTGGATCGGGCGTGAACTTTGTCCTCCACCAGATGTGCCAGTTTCAGCATGTAGATGATGCCCACCGTGATGGGACGGTCAAACGGTTCGCCTGTCCGGCCATCGTAGAGGACCTTCTTGCCACTGGAAGGCAGCGGAATGCCACTTTCCTGACTCACCTCACTCGCCCTGGCGAAGAGTTCGTCGTCGGCAACGGCAGAACCATCGACTCCGCGCCAATCCAACCACAGCCGCAGGCACAACTGTTGGACCAACTGATCGGCAGCGTCCAGCTCTGCACGTACGCGACCTTCCCTGTCGCGGAACAGGAACTCGTCTGGGTTGTAGCCTTGCTCTTGTAACCAGATGCACATCCAGGTCCAGCGTGCCTCGTGCCAGTCGTGGACGATCTGCCCAGCGTTCTTGACCCCACGCTCATCTAGGACCTGTTTCAGGTAGACTTCGCGCGCCTCTTGATCGTCCACGAATTGCTCCAGCGGCGCGTCCTGCTCGAAGAGCCATCGCCAAGCTTCCTCGGTCAGAACACTCCATGCGCGGTCGATCAACCAGGCCCGGGCAAGCTCAGCATCGATCTCGCGTTCCTTCGCGCCATCGAAGACTGGCGTGATGGCCCGGAAGCCCAAACGGTTGGCCGCCCAACCGAGGTGGGTTTCCAGGATTTGCCCAATGTTCATTCGTGCCGGCACACCCAGCGGGTTCAGAATGATGTCCACCGGCGTTCCATCTTCCAGGAAGGGCATGTCCTCGATCGGCACAACCCGGGAGATGACGCCTTTGTTACCGTGACGGCCAGACATTTTGTCACCCGCCGTGATCTTTCGGCGCTGGGCGGTACTGACACGCACCATCTGCTCGACACCGGCGGGCAAGTCTTGGTGTGTGTCTCGCGTGAATTGGCGAATGTCAACCACCTTGCCCTGTTCACCGTGCGGCAAACGCAGGGATGAGTCCTTGACTTCTCGCGCCTTTTCACCGAAGATTGCCCGAAGGAGTTTCTCTTCTGGTGTCAACTCGGTTTCGCCCTTCGGCGTGATCTTCCCGACCAGTACGTCGTCTGGTCTCACGTTGGCACCGATGCGGATTACGCCGTCCTCGTCCAGGTTGCGCAGCATGTCTTCGCCCACGTTGGGGATGTCCCGCGTAATCTCCTCTGGCCCCAGCTTCGTATCGCGGGCCTGAACCTCGTGCTTCTCGATGTGGATGGAGGTGAATTTGTCTTCACGCACCATCCGCTCACTGATTAAGATCGCGTCCTCGTAATTGCCCCCTTCCCACGACATGAAGGCCACAAGGACGTTCTGGCCCAGTGCCAGTTCACCATTATCGGTCGAGGAGGTGTCGGCCAGAATCTGGCCCGCCTCAACCCGGTCACCTGCGTTGACAATGGGCCGCTGGTCGATGCAAGTGGACTGGTTAGAGCGATTGAAGCTACGCAGCCTGTACAGCCGCTCGGTCCCATCTTCCTCTCGGACAGTGATCAGCTCCGAGGTAGCCGCCATAACCTCGCCGCCCGCGGCCGCCAGGACCACCTGGCCAGAGTCGCGTGCCGCCCGACGCTCCATGCCGGTGCCAACGAATGGGGCCTCCGGCTTGACCAGCGGAACCGCCTGCCGTTGCATGTTCGATCCCATCAGTGCCCGGTTTGCGTCATCATGTTCCAAAAACGGAATCAGGGCCGCCGAAATGCCCACGATCTGTTTTGGCGATACGTCAATGAAATCAACCCGGTTGACATTCTCGAACAGGAAACGTTGCCCCTGGCGCACGGACGCCTTCGGGCGGATGAAATACCCTTCTCGATCCCGATCGGCGTTTGCCTGGGCAATGGTGTACACCTCTTCTTCATCGGCCGATAAGTAGGTGATGTTGGACGTAACCTTCGGCTTCACCTTGATCTGCGTGCGTCCGTCCAGGTTGCTGATGCGCTCGGCGAGGCTGGCGTCAATCCGTGCCCCCTCTTCGGCCGCCACTTCGCCCGTGACCGGATCGATGATTTGCTCACGCAGAATGTGTCCTTCGAGGGCCGCCGGATTCTCCGTCGAGCACACGCGCACAACTTGCCGGTATGGGGTCTCGATAAAGCCGTAATGATTCACCCGGCCATAGGATGCCAGACGGCCGATCAGGCCGATGTTCGGCCCTTCGGGAGTCTCGATGGGGCAAATGCGACCGTAATGGCTGTTGTGCACGTCCCGGACGTCGAAGCCCGCCCGCTCGCGCCGCAGCCCGCCCGGCCCCAGGGCCGAAAGGGTCCTCTTGTGAGTCAGTTCCGACAGCGGGTTGGTCTGGTCCATGAATTGGGAGAGTTGGCTACCGCCGAAGAATTCTCGAATGGCCGCCACCACCGGGCGAATGTTTACCAGCGAGACCGCCGTGGTTGTCTCGGGATCTCGGATGCTCATCCGTTCGCGCACGACTCGCTCCATGCGCAACAGCCCAATGCGTAGCTGATTCTGGATCAACTCGCCTACCGTCTTGATGCGCCGATTTCCCAAATGATCGATGTCGTCGGGGTCCTTTTCCTGATTGTTGACCTGGATTACGCGCCTCACGATGCTCAAGAGGTCTTCGACGGTGATGGTGCGGTGTTCAAGGGGGCGGTTCAGGCCCAGTTGTTTGTTGAGCTTGTAACGTCCGACAAGCCCCAGATCATAACGTCGCGGGTTGAAGAGCAGCGACTCCAGGAAGCTGCGCGCGTTGTCCAGCGTCGGGGGATCGCCAGGCCGGAGCTTCCGATAGAACTCCAGCAATCCTTCCTCGGCGTTTTCCGAGGTGTCCTTTTCCAGCGTCGCCTCCAGGTAGTGATGCTCCGGGTGAGTGTCAACGTCGGCCAAGAGGGCGCGCAGTTCGTCATCGCTCCCTTCGCGGATCCCAGCCTCGTCCGTGCCGTCCGGCACGGCCCCTACCGCTCGCAGGAGCACCGTCACCGGGATCTTGCGCTTGCGATCTACCTTCACGGTGATCAGATCACGCTTTGAGGTTTCAAACTCCAGCCAGGCGCCGCGGTTGGGAATGAGCTTTGCCATGCACAGTTTTCGTCCGCTTGTCCGATCTTCCTCCAACGTGAAGTACGCCTTAGGCGAGCGAATGAGTTGGCTAACGACCACCCGCTCGGCGCCATTGATGATGAAGGTTCCGTTGCGGGTCATCATCGGGAATTCACCAAGGAACACACTCTGTTCCTGCACTTCTCCCGTTTCCCGGTTAAGCAGGCGCACCGTAACCCACAACGGGCGAGCAAAGGTGATGTCCATGTCCCGGCATTGCACCTCGTCGTATTTCGGCTCTTCAAACCAGTGCTCCAGGAAACTTAGCTCAAGATTCTTGTTGAAGCTCTCGATGGGGGATATTTCTCGCAGAATCTCGGCGAGCCCTTCTTTTTCGAACCACTTGTAGGACTGCAACTGAATATCTACCAGGCCCGGCAGGTCCAAAATGTCTTGGGTGGATGCGTACGACCGTGCAGGCAACGAACGCCGAGCATTGTTGGGCATAAAAACCATGGAGACCGAACTCCTTATTTTACTCGAGAAAGGGAACCACTCGAAAATGGTGTCGTTCTTGCGGATCTGTGTACGATGAATCGGTAACACAGAGGGTTCCGCCAGCACACGGCCACGGGCTCAGCAGAAGCTCTCACGGCACCTCGATCGCTACAAATACCTCACATGCCATACCGGGGGCGGTTGAACTCCGGGCACCCAGACAGACAAGATGTTGCCGTTGTCTGGGGTGAGCGGCTTCTTCAGCACCTGGCCAGAAGGATGGTACGTACAAATCCTTATTATAAACCAGATGCGCTGTATTGTCAAATCAGGTGGTTTTCG
>CAZDTE010000143.1:0-8063 GCA_964508275.1 uncultured Ardenticatenales bacterium | reverse complement strand
CTGTTGCACCCTATGGTTTGCCCCCATTTTTTGAAAAGATACTCTGGAAAAGCCTTACTCATTCCCCGATCCGGGCGTGCTACTGGATACCTCTTCCAAGCCCAGCGGGGTTTCGTGTTCGGTCATGTTTGGTTCCCCCTCGACCTGGACGCGCAGGATGGCGCGCATGACGCGATCCAACATCTCGTAGACGAATTTCTGCTTGAAGCCGGCCAGCACGGAGACCAAGAGCAGCACCGGACTTTGGGCTGTGAGGATCTGCTGGGTGGCATCCAGTGTCCCGGTGTTGGCCTGCACAGCCTGGAGGGCAAAGAATCCGGTACGGAATAGGAAGTAGACCACGCCTCCCAGGATAATGCCCATAATCGGGTGGGCCAGGTAGGACAGATTGTGTTCGACGTCGTATTGGCGACGAGATACATACCAGCGCAGGCTGTAAAGTGAGCCGACTACGCCCCCTATTCCGCCCCACAGCATACAGAACCAGGGCAAAAAGTAGTAGATCATGGAGAAACTCAGAGCTGTGCCGTCGCTGGTCTTGAGGTCTGCCGAGAACAGAGGCGCCATGTGCAGCGGGCCGTCCTTTAACCAGTTGGCCAGGGCCTGGTCGGTAATCAGCAGGACCAGCAAACTCAAGAACCAGCCGACATTGTACAGGAAGATAAGCCTGGCGGAGGTGTGCGCCGCTTTCTCGCTGTTATCTGCTTGCCTGAGGATGATGCGCACTTGCTCGATCTTCAACTCGGCGTCGGCGTAGAGACCAGGTTGCACCAGCAGGATCTGTCGAGACTCGTGGAGCAGGCGCAGGCAGCGATTCGCGATATGGCGGTTGCTGCTCACTTCGCGGCGCGTGAGGGCGTAGAGGTTGTCTATTTCCTTGTCTAGCTCCGCGATCATGGCCCGTGTCACCCGCTGGCGTGCCCGCTTCAGATCCTCGACGGGCAGTGGCTTGGTAGAGATCTCTTCCGGGTGCTCCTCTGGCATACCGATGTCGGGCAGGAGGGTGCGGATCGCGGTGACCGCTTCCGCCAGTTCTCTCGCTTCCTCTGGGGACAGTGGGGCCGGTGAGGTGGGGGTGACCGGCGTGCCCGGATGTTCTCCTGCTGGCATAATCGTGTCCGGAGTCGCGGCGGGTCCAACTGGGCGTGGGGTGCCGGGTGAGGGATCGGAATCTGTCGCCATGCCCAACTCCGTCCTCCGCCAGTCGCGGTACAGCTCGCCGTTAGAAACGGGGCCCGCCTCCTCCGCCGGTTGCTCGGCGGGGGGCTGTGCCGGTTGCTCGGATGTGGTCTCGCTCACTGGCGCCGATTCCGGTGGCGAGGCGGTGGAGCCATCGGGCTCGCCAGGGAATAGATCTTCCAAGGGCGCTGATTCTGTCGACGATTCCGGCGTGGCGCTCCGGCCCTCCGACGGCTGGGGTTCCTCTGATTCCGGAGTGCCGAACAGGATTTCCGCTCCACGTCCTTTGATGCTAGCGCGTCTCTTTCTTGCCATGAATGATAACCTCCGCCAGATATCTGTAGGCCACAGACCCCTGGTGTCTGGGGGCATACTCCAACAGTGGCTGGTTCAACACCGGTGCCTCGGCGACGCGAATGCTGTCTTTCACCACCACAGGGAACACGCGGTCTCCAAAGACGGAACGCACTTCTGCCAGGACTTCCCGCGAGTGGATGGTCCCTGTTTTGAACATGGTTCCCAGGATGCCCAGTATCGTCAGGTCGGGGTTGAGCTTGGTTTGCACTTGCCGGATCGTGTCCAGCAGAGTCCGCATTCCTCGCAGCGCCAGGTATTCGCATTGCAGCGGGATCAACACATCATCGGCGGCCGTGAGCGCGTTTACCGTCAGCAGGCCCAAGTTGGGCTGACAGTCGGCGATCACGAAATCGTAGCGCGGTCTCGTTGGCCGGAGGATGTCCCGCAGGATGTACTCTCTGCCGAGCGCTCCAATCATCTCCACTTCGGCGCCGGCCAGTTCTATGTTGCTGGGCACAAGGTCAAGGTTTTCCCGCACCGGACGGATCACGTCGTCCAAGCGAACGTCTGGATTGACTAGCGCAGTGTACAGCGTGCGGTCGAGGTTTTGGTCAACTAGGCCAAAGCCGGCGGTGAGCGCACCCTGCGGGTCAATGTCGATGAGCAGGGTGTGCTGGTGTTTTTCGGCCAGGGCCGCACCCAGGTTCATGACCGTGGTCGTTTTGCCCACGCCGCCTTTCTGGTTGACGACTGCGATCACCCTGCTCAAGAACGGCCTCCCCTGAATGAAACGGCAACGGCTAGCCGGGTGTCCACGGACGCTGCGCGCTCCCACACGTGAATAGCGTGTGATGACGAACGGTCAACTGTTTGTTGCCAAGCGCGCACCTTATTGTGCTCACGTATTGCTCACCTATTATACCATAACTTTCCAAAAAATGCACATCTTAATTGAAAAGTTGTGCGAACTCCACCTTAAAATCTTCGCGATGGGCAAGCGCCGGAGCCTCTACTCCGGCGCTGTGGGGAAAATGCGGCGATTCGCGAGCTTTTCTCTTCGTTCTTCTTTTGTGGTATAATTGCGGAGGCCAGCTTCGTTGTTTCCAGGAATCGTGAGGATCGTATGACCAGCTTTGTTCACCTACACACACACTCTGAGTATAGCCTGCTGGATGGCTTGAGCCGTAGTGACAAGTTAGTGGAGCGGGCAAGAGAGTTGGGCCAGCCGGCTCTGGCGCTCACCGATCACGGTGTGATGTATGGCGCGATCCAGTTCTTCCGTGCGGCCAGGCACGCCGGCGTGCATCCTGTCATAGGCTGCGAAGTCTACATGGCTCGCCGCACCATGCGTGACCGCGATCCCAAACTAGACAGCCGCCCCCACCACCTGGTTCTGCTCGCCGAGAATCAGACCGGCTATCGGAATCTGTTAGCCATCACCAGCGCAGCGCAGTTGGAAGGATTCTACTATCGCCCGCGCATTGACCGCCAGTTCCTGACCCAACATTCCGATGGCCTGATCTGCTTTTCCGGCTGTGCCGCTTCGGAGGTGCCACGCCTGCTCAGCGACAGGAACGAGGCAGCGGCCCGCGAAACCATGACCTGGTATCGTGATCTGTTCGGGCCAGGGCGGTACTTCCTGGAGCTTCAGCGCCACGCCGGTGTCCCGGGACTGGAGCAAGTGAACAGGGCGCTCGTTCAGCTCGCTGGGGATCTGGACATCGGCCTGGTCGCCACCAACGACATTCATTATGCTCACGCGGACGACGCCGTAGCTCAGGAGGTTCTGCTCTGCGTGCAAACGAACAACACACTGAGCAACCAGAACCGGATGCGGATGGACGGGGGCGACTACTATCTGAAGAGCGCAGCCGAGATGGCCGACCTGTTCTCAGAAGCTCCGGAGGCTTTGCGTAACACGCTGCGTATCGCCGAACGGTGCGACGTCGATCTGGAGAGCAAGGGGTACCATCTCCCACACTTCTCCGTGCCGGACGGATTTGATGCCCACGGGTATCTGCGGCAGCTAACAGAACAAGGCATTCGCCGCCGGTACGGTGAGCGAGCCGATGCACCGGAAGTGCGCGCACGCATGGAGCACGAGTTGCGCATCATCCACGACATGGGTTTTGACACCTATTTTCTCATCGTGTGGGACTTGTGTGAGTTCGCCCGCCGACAGGACATCTGGTGGAATGTGCGTGGGTCCGGCGCCGCCAGCATCGTGGCTTACGCCATCGGCATCACAACCCTGGACCCGCTGGCAAGTGACCTCATCTTCGAGCGCTTCCTCAACCCCGGACGGGTGACGATGCCCGACATTGACCTGGATTTCCCCGATGACCGCAGGGCAGAGATGATCGAGTACACCGTGCAGAAGTACGGGAAGGAGAACGTGGCCCAAATCATTACGTTCGGCACGATGGGTGCCCGCGCGGCGATCCGCGATGTGGCGCGGGTGATGGAGATTCCCTTGCCCGAGGTGGACAAGGTGGCCAAGATGGTGCCCGCTGGGCCGAAGGTGAAACTTGCCGACGCCCTGGAACGCTCGGACTTCCGGGAATTGTATGAGAACACGGACTACATCCACGAGCTGGTGGATCGTGCTCTGGCTCTGGAAGGGGTGGTGCGCCACGCTTCCACGCACGCCGCTGGCGTCATCGTCGCCGACAGGCCGCTCGTCGAGTACACGCCCCTTCACCGCCCGACAAAAGGTGCCGGCCAGGAGGGACTCGGTGTCGTCACCCAGTACGACATGAACATCCTGGAGTCGATCGGTCTGCTCAAGATCGACTTCCTGGGCCTCTCCACGCTTACGGTCATGCGCAAAGCCTGCGAGCTTATCGCCGGGCGCCACAACGTGGAGCTGGACCTGGAGACCATCCCGGTCGAAGACGAAGATGCCTTCGAGCTTTTGCGCAGCGGTGCCGTAACCGGCCTGTTCCAGGTGGAGAGCGAGGGCATGCGCCGTGTCCTCACCCAGATGCAGCCAACCCGGTTTGAGCACATCGTGGCGACTATCTCCCTCTACCGGCCCGGCCCGATGGCCTACATCAACTCCTATATCCGGCGCATGCATGGACAAGAGGAGATCACCTACCGCCACGAGGCGCTTGAGCCCATCTTGCGGGAGACGTTCGGCATCTGCGTGTACCAGGAGCAGATCATCCGCATGGCCACTGACCTGGCCGGTTATAGCGGCGCCGATGCGGACCTGATGCGCCGGGCCGTAGGCAAGAAGAAGAAAGAGGAGCTGCTGAAACATCGCCAGATGTTCGTCGAGGGATGCACAAAACATAGCAAAATCCCCAAACGGATTGCGGAAGAGATCTTCGACGACATCGAGTACTTCGCCCGCTACGGCTTCAACAAGGCCCATGCTGCCGACTACGCCGTCATCGTCTGCCAGACGGCCTACCTGAAGGCCCATTACCTGGTGGAGTATTTGACCGCGCTGCTCACCGTTGAACGGCACAATAGCGACAAGGTGGCGCTCTTCGTGACCGAGTCTCGCAGGCTGGGCATCGAGATCCTGCCACCCGAAATCAACAGAAGCGCTGTTGATTTCGCGATCGAGACCGTGCATTCGGACAGGGATGGCGATCCGCGAGCGGCGATCCGCTTCGGGTTGGGGGCGATCAAGAACGTGGGCGAAGGGGCCATCAACGAGATCCTGACCGCTCGCGAGGAAGGTGGCCCCTTCCGGAGCGTAGACGATTTCTGTGAGCGGGTCGATCTTCGCCAGGTCAACCGGCGTATGCTGGAATGTTTGATCAAGGTCGGCGTACTGGACAGCTTGGCCCCACGAGAACACCTGCTCGCGGC
The DNA here is from genome assembly GCA_964508275.1 of uncultured Ardenticatenales bacterium. GTDB lineage: Bacteria > Chloroflexota > Anaerolineae > Ardenticatenales > JAADHH01 > CAZDTE01. Next base: position 2,762 of record CAZDTE010000143.1, on the reverse strand, counting down.
GGTCGTGCGGATGGTGGGAGCCAGTACCCAGAAGCACGATGCTGCAGACATCGGCCAGATGAGCCTGTTCGATGAGGTGCCACAAGCTGATGCTGCTGCGAGTGGATCGTTGCTCGATGCGCTGCCCGATGTGACGACAATCTCCGAGAAAGAGAAGCTGGACTGGGAGAAGGAATTGCTCGGTCTCTACGTCTCCGCTCATCCCCTCCAACGCGTTGCTCAGGACGTAGGCAAGACGATCACCGCTTTCTGTGGCCAGATCACGCCAGAGATGGATGGCGAGCGGGTCATCGTTGCGGGGTTGGTGAACAGCGCGCGCGTGATCACCACCAAGAAGGGCGACCCCATGGCGTTCGTGCAGTTGGAAGACTTGCAGGGTGAGATCGAGGTGGTCGTTTTCCCCAGCGTGTATGACGGTACGGCGGACCTGTGGGAGGAAGACAACATCCTCCTTGTGCAAGGCAAGGTGGAGGCGCGCGACGACATAGCCAAAGTGATCTGTAACACGGCGCGCTCGTATGATGAGCAAGTCGAGGCAAACGCCGGCCCTGCGGACACGGGCGCAGAGAACAAGGCGGCAACCATCGGTGTCGAGCTGCGGGGACAGGATGATAACTTCTATCGACTACGGATTACGATACCCCACACGGACGACCAGGATTTGGAAACGGCCCAGGCCCGACACGTTCACCGGCTGCTGACCCAGGAGGCCGGCAATGACCGGTTCAGTTTCCTGATTCAGCGGCGGGATCGAGTCGTGGAAATGGATTTCCCGAACGTCACCACGCGCTACAGCGTGGCGCTGGAAGAAGCGCTGACCGACCTGCTCGGTGAGGAATGTGTTCAGGTCAAACAGGCTGTTGTCGGGAACCACAACCGGCGAGGAAGGCGTAACAGAGGGGGGTAGAACGAACGGTGAGGATTGGCGTATTGACGGGCGGTGGCGATGTTCCCGGCCTGAACGCCTGCATCAAAGCGCTGGTCTCGCGAGCGGAAGAAGCCGGACACCAGGTCGTCGGTTTTCGCGGCGGGTGGCGGGGACTGCTTTTCTACGATCCTGACGATGCTCGCACTCACCGGAAGTACATCATGCCGCTGAACCAAGGATTCGTGCGCGTCATCGATCGCACGGGTGGCACGATTCTGCACACCTCACGCACGAATCCGGGGAACGTACACCCGAACCATATCCCGGACTTCCTCCTGGGCTCCGTCGGCCTCCCCGAACGGCATCAAGATTTCACGGCACACGTCCTGCGCGTGATCGAGTACTTGGGCCTTGACGTGTTGGTACCGATCGGCGGGGACGATACGCTCAGCTACGGCGCTCGCTTGCACCATGAGGGAGTCCCCATTGTTGGCATCCCGAAGACGATGGACAACGATGTCTTCGGCACCGATTACTGCATCGGATTCTCTACGGCGATCACGCGCAGTGTCGACATGATCACGGCTCTGCGCACGCCGGCCGGCTCTCACGAGCGCATCGCCATCATCGAGCTGTTCGGACGCGACAGCGGAGAAACGTCGCTGGTCACCGCCTACCTCTCCGGCGTGGATCGGGCCATCATTCCAGAAGTGCCTTTCTCTGTCGAAGCGCTTGCCGATCTGATCCTGGCGGACAAACGAGAGAACCCCAGCAATTACGCCATGCTCACGATCAGCGAAGGGGCACGCCTAATCGGGGGCGAGGTGGTGGAACACGGGGAGCCCGATCCGTACGGCCACCGCAAGTTGGGGGGCATTGGGGAACTCACGGCCAAAGAAATCAAGAAGCTCACCGGGGAGCACACCTTGTTCCAGCAGTTGGCGTACCTTATGCGCAGTGGCTCCCCCGACTCACTCGACCGGATGGTGGCCATCAGCTTTGGCAATCTGGCCATGAACCTCATCGTCGAGGGGCGCACCGGGACGATGGTCGCCTTGCGCGATGGGCAGTACACCAGCGTGCCGGTGGACACGGTCGGCCAGGGCTCGAGGTATGTGAACGTAGCGGAACTCTACGACGTAGAGGCTTACCGCCCCAAGGTCGCCCATATGTTCGGCAAGCCGATGTTCCTCACGTCCTGCTCCTACACTCTCGACGTGCCGGATTCACGGCAACATGCCGCTCACGGTGTGACCGAAGACGCTACGGCGAACGCTTAGGAGAGCCGCCCGTGTCGAACGTCCACTCCTCTTTGTGACCAAAAGCCTTGGTATTGTCGATCCAGCGGATCCAGTGAGCGGTGATGCGGTATAGGACGGCCTGCTCCAGGGCGGCCAACACGGCTGCCCCCTGCTCGTCGCTCGATTGCGCAGGCTTCCTAAGCCCTGGAAAGCGGGCCCCGTAGAGTCGCATGGCCGTTGCCCGTTCCTCCGGATCTGTGACCGGTCCGGCTACGCCCTCGATTTGCAGGCCCTGGATCCTGCGCCAATCGGCTTCCTCGCCGTGGATCGTCACGGCTACCCGGCTATCCGCCGACAGATTGCGGCAATGGCGACTGCCCGGGTCCGAGAGGAAGTACAGCCGGCCCCGATCATCGGCTACGTAGAATAGGGCCGCCGCCTGTGGCACGCCACCGGACACCGTGGCCAGCGTGAGGATGTGGTGCTGGTGCAGGTAGCGCCGCACCTCGTTGGGCAGGATGTTCCTCTTCACGTGCATACCTGCTCCGAAAGAAGTAGCCAGTAATCAGATGCCGGTCGTCAGACCTGCTAGGCAGGCGCCTGCCTTTCTGGCAGATGCCTGCCTTTCTGGCAGATGCCTGCCTTTCTGGCAG
>CAZDTE010000142.1:0-8126 GCA_964508275.1 uncultured Ardenticatenales bacterium | reverse complement strand
AACCGGGCATGTTTGTTTGGACATATTGTGAATGGGGCGATGGTGTTGAATGACGCGGGTAAAATTGTTGCGGACGAATGGATGAAATCCGGTGAAATTCGCAATGAAATTGAATTGGATGAATGGGTGGTCATGCCCAACCATTTTCATGGAATTGTGATGGTCCGTAGGGGCGACCGGCCGGTCGCCCCTACCCCGGCGGTATTGCCGGGACCACACCCAAAATCCATTGGTGCATTGATGTCCGGTTTCAAATCCGCCGTTACCAAACGGATCAACCAAATGCGTGGCACACCGGGTGCAAAATTGTGGCAACGCAATTATTGGGAACGCATTATCCGTGATGAAAATGAATTAAACCGAATACGGGAATACATCATCAATAATCCGCTGAATTGGCACGATGATGAACATTATGTTTGAATCCCTTATCTGTAAAGATGCAAAAGACCCCATGACCAACGCTTTCATGTGGACGGAGCCTGCGGTAATGACCACCGAGATTGAAACCAGAGCAAAAAGAGCCCTGGAGATATTGTTTGAAACAGAAAGAAAACTGCATTACTCAAGATTAAACTATTACTGAATCCAGATTCTGAAATGTGCACGGAAATAAAAGACCTGATCAACAGGAAAAAAACCGGTATAACAACCGCATGAACGCGGACTGGCAATTCCGCTGCGCTCCATTGCCAGCCGGTTATGCGGAACGTTGGGCGCACTGAGGAGAACGGAACTGCGCTAGACAGGTTGAAGGCCGGCGTGGCGGGTCTCCCTTACGACCTCGGGTGCGCCGCTCAGCTTAATCGTTAGCCGCTTCCTTAAAGATCAAGGAGAGGAGAAGATGAATCGTAGCGAGATCATAGCGGCTCTGACGATGCTCTTGTTCCTTGCAGCTTGCACTCAACAGCCAACGAAGACCCCCGCGCCAACCTCTACGGTGGCTGCAACGCCGATTGAAGCGCAGCCGGGCCCAACAAGTCATCCTGGCCTGCCGCTCCCGACCGAGCGGGGGGCGTTTTTCGCTGGCTCCGGTGTCTGTGCCGCCTGCCACACGAACATAGTGGACGAGTCGGGGGCTGATGTGTCTAATGATTCGTATTGGCGCTCGGCGATGATGGCCAACGCAGCGCGAGAGCCCTACTGGCAGGCAAACGTAAGGAAAGAGGTTCTCAGCAACCCTGACTATCAGGCGGAGGTTGAGGACAAGTGTGCCACCTGCCACATGCCCATGGCCCACTTCACCATCGCTGCACAGGGTGGCCAGGGAAAGATGTTCGGCAACGGTTTCCTCAGCCAGGAAAATGAACTCCACATCCTGGCTATGGACGGCGTCTCCTGCACCGTCTGCCATCAGATCGAGGAGACCAACCTGGGCCAGCCCGAGAGCTTCAGCGGCCATTTCCAAGTGGATACGACGCGTCCATATGGCGAGCGACTGATCCATGGGCCTTACCCGGTTGACCAGGCCCTGGTGCCGGTCATGCAGGGAGCTTCGGGGTTCATCCCTAATGAGGGCCCGCATCTTAAACAGTCCGAGTTGTGCTCCACCTGTCACACGCTCTACACGCCTACCGTTGACGTTGATACCAACGAGATCGTAGGCGAGTTTCCCGAGCAGACGCCGTACAGGGAGTGGCTCCACAGCGAATATCGTGAGACTCAAACCTGCCAGGACTGTCATATGCCGAAAGCTCAGGGCGGTGCGGTTCTCTCGATTACAGGAGGCGAGCCACGTAGCCCCTTCTCGAAGCATGTCTTCGTCGGTGGCAACGTGTACATGCTAAACATTCTGAAACACTTTGGCGAAGAATTGCAGGTAACGGCCTCAGCGGAACTGTTTGACGCCACCATCGCACGCACACTCGACCAGCTCCAGAACCGAACGGCAAACCTGACTGTGCAAGCCCGTCCGTCGGGATCCAATCTGACCGTCGAGGTGGCGATCCAGAGCCTGGTAGGACACAAGTTCCCCAGTGGCTTTCCGTCCCGCCGGGCCTGGGTTCACGTAGTGGTGCGAGATAGAGACGGGCAGGTCGTCTTCGAGTCCGGCGCGGTTACCCAGGACGGATCTATCGTTGGCAACGACAACGACATCGATCCGATCAGGTATGAGCCGCACTATCAGCGAATCACCAGCCCGGATCAGGCCCAGATCTACGAAGCGATTATGGAGAACACCCGGGGTGAGGTGACGACTGTCCTGTTGCAAGGCGCTGGCTATCTCAAAGATAACCGCCTCCTTCCCAGGGACTTTGACAAAAGCGCGGTTCCTAACGATATTGTAGTAACCGGTAAGGCTGTAGAAGACAGCGACTTCGTGGGCGGCGGTGATACGATCTTGTATGTCATTGGCCTGCAAAACGCTCCTGGGCCGTACAGTGTAGTGGTTGAGTTGCTTTATCAATCGATTGGCTACCGCTGGGCGCAGGATCTGTGTCAGTACGAGGCACCGGAAATTGCTCGTTTCCTGCGCTACTATGAATCTATGCCCAACGTGCCTGTGGTTATCGCCCGCGAAGAAATTGAGGTGGGAAAATAAGTGAGCAGTGTCAATTGGCGTCCTGCGCTCAAAGGCATCTAGAACAAGCACTACGATGCGGAAGCCTGGAGAGCGTTACCCGCAGTGGTATTTGGCCTGATTGGGCGGATCGGGCAGGCCGTGGGGCTTTCCCGGTCGTGTCCCGCCGCCGGCAAGGGTGTGACCAAGCAGGGCATCTCTCGCCTGCCCGCGGGGGTCGCCCGCCGGGGTCAAGATCGGTCGTGATCTTGCGCCCAGCGGGTCAGGTAGACGGTGGTGCTTCGCCCGCAAGGCTTCTGGCCGGCAAAGGCTTCGCGTCCGGCCCGCCGCTGCCGCTGATACAAATCGTTATGACGCCCCACGTTCATTCATAAGGTGTGTTCGCCAGCGGGTGCGCGCGAGGGATGCGTACCGTCGCCGGCGGAGGGGCACGCGCGGGACAACCCCGGCCCGACCTCCTCCGCCGGAGCGATCGGCCGGCGGGTGGCTTTGCCGGTGGTAATGTGGGTCAGGTCGTCGCCAAGCCGGAGCCGTAGCAGCCCATAACGCACGAACTGGCGGGAGGTGAGCCCGCCACGCTGCTCGCCGGTCAGCTTCCAGGCCCAGATCATCAACTTGAAGGCCACTTTCTCCGGCACGGCATGGCGGTCAGCGGCTTGCTCAGAGCGGACGAAAGTCCGCGTCCCTGTGGCGGCGGATGGCCATCCGCCGCGAGCGGGCTTGCTCACAGCGGACAGGGTTTGGCTATCCAAACGTAAAACGTTGACGGACACCGGGTGGTCCAACCTCACATCACCGGCTACGGCGTGTCCAGGAGCCGGCGGTACACGTCCCGCGTCTCCCGAGCGGTGCGTTCCCAGGTGAAGGCGCGCGCGCGCGCCAGGCCCCGCTCACGGCACTCGTCTCGCAACGCGCGATCGTGCAACAGGTGACCCAATGCGTCCGTGAGCGCGTCCACGTCGGTCGGGTCGACCAGCAAGGCCGCATCGCCGGCCACCTCCGGCAATGACCCGCCGGTCGTTGTGACCACGGGTGTTCCACACGCCATTGCCTCCAGCACCGGCAGGCCAAACCCCTCGTACAGGCTGGGGAAGACGAAGACGTCCGCCGCGCCGTACAGCGCCGGCAGATCCTTGTCCGGCACGAAGCCGGTGAAGATGACGCGATCACTCAAACCGAGTGCTTCCACCCGCGCGAAGGTTTCCTCGTAGAGCCACCCCTTCTTTCCGGCGATCACCAAGGGGCAGGGGCTGCGCAGACGCTGCCAGGCGTCGAGCAGCGCGGGCAGGTTCTTGCGCGGTTCGATGGTGCCGACGTAGAGCGCGAAACGGTCGGGCAAGCCGTAGGATGCTCGCACGCGGGCGGCCGTGTGCGAACCGGCCGGTGGTCGGAAGCGCGCGTCAATCCCCTCGTGGATCACGTGGATCTTCTCTTCTGGGATCTGCCACAGCCGCACCAGGTCCCAGCGCGTGCATTCGGAGATGGCGATGATCGCGCCGGCGCGCCGGGCAAAGCGGGGCATCATCAATCGCAAGAAGTGGTAGTTCATCGGCAGATGGTATTCGGGAAAGAGGATGTAGATCAGATCGTGTACGGTGAGCACGGTGCGGATGTGTCGAAACGGCGGCAGCAGGTGTTCGGTGGCGTGGAAGAGATCGGCGCCAGGCTGGAAGCGGTCCCAGGGCGTGCCCAGAAGCGTGCCCAGAGCGACAACCAGTCGCCAGGGTCGCGTGGCGATGGGCCAGGATCTGACTGGCAGGTGGGCCAGGCCGGTGGGGAGGGTTGCAGCGCCAGAGCGGTTGTAGAAAAGGGAAAGGCGGCATCCTTCCAGTTTGGCCAGGTGTACCGCCAGGTTGTGCGCGTAGCGACCCAGCCCGGCCCGGCCGTAGACCGCCGATGAGACTTCCAGCGTGACGCGCATGGCCTCGCCGTCCGGGGCCCGATCGTTCGGCCCGCCATCACCGGTCATGCCCCCTCGACCGCGTGCCGGACCGCGTGCAAGTTCTCCGGAGGCGATGGCGTGGGGATTACACAGCTCGGCGCGAGAATCAGCCGGCGGCCGCCGGTGGCTGCGAGCGCCTGCCGGGCTTGCGTCTCAACCTGGGCCGATGTGCCGGTTTCGAACAAGCGGAGATCCAGTCCGGCCATGAGAACCCGGCCGGTCTGCCCGGCGGCGGTGGCCAGGTCGGGAGCCGTCTCCCGATCGTGCCAGCTCACGGCATGGGCGGGATAGCGATTCGCCAGGTCGAAGAACACGTCCGTGCCGTGCAGGTGCAGCACGGTAAGCCAGGAACGCCCGGCCACGGCGTCCAGCACGGCGCAGTCGAACGGTTCCCCGAAACGAGCGTATTCCTCCCGTGTGACGAAGCGATGGGTGGCCATCTGGCTGGCGAAGAAGATTCCGTCCGCGCCGGCTTCCAGGCACAGCCGCGCGAAGTTTGCCGTCGTCTCGGCCAGGGCGGCGAGGCCAGATTCGACGGCCTCAGGGGCGGAGCGGAGGTCGTCCAGCAGGCGGTCACCGGCCAGCTTGTAGGCCAGGGTGAGCGGGCTGAACACGGTCATCAGCAGCGGCCAATCGAACCCCAGGACGGCGCGGGTTAGGTGCAAGGCCTGCAACTCACGCCCCAGCGCGCCACTCGCCGGAGCGCGCGGGCGGAGCCGCTCCCAACCAGAAGGATCATCGAAGGCCGGTCGCGACTGCTCCGGCGGCCGGTGCGGATCATCGAAGTAGGCGATCTCCACGCCCCAATCCTCAACGCCATACAGGCCGGTCGGCGTCAGCTTGACGACATCCGGCTGGAATTGCAGCGCAAACCGCATCGTGCTGGTTGCCAAGTCTTCGGGTGACCGATCATGCCCGTGGAAATGCCGCCACAGGCTGAAAGGCGCGCGATCCGCCGCCGTGCCGCGCATCACGGCTTCCACCCGTTCCCGTTTCTTCATGTTAGCGAACCCTCCACGCCAGGATTCTACCACAGTTCTGGGCAAAGCTCAACATCCGCGGGCGAGCGGGTGGTCGGGCTGTACTTGCTTACCGCCAGAAATGTGTTAGAATGTATCCATTGGGGAACGAAGGCCGAGGATGAGGAAAGGGCACAATGGTTAATCCCAGTCCAGGGCAACTCGAACGTGACCCAGCGGCCGGCGCCGAGGTTGGCACGCTTAGCGACCTCTTCCTGGCCGTGCTCCCCTATCTCCTCCCGGTGATTGCCTTGCTCTTGGTCACGTCGTGGCTCCCTTCCGCCGCCGGTCTGCCGGACCGAATGCGCGGGCCGCTGTTCGTTCTTGTCCAATGGGGGCTGCGGCTGATCTGGATCGCCGTCGCCGCGTACGCTTGGAGCGTGCGGGCGCGTTGGCGTCTGAGCTGGCAGAGCATGGCCCTCTACGCCGCGGTCGGCGGTCTGCTCAATCTGGGGACACTCGCCGGCAACAGGGTCATGTCCGGCGCGCTCACTACCCTGCTGGTCGGCTTGCCCTGGTTAGCCCTGGCCTTCGCGCCCTGGATCGTCGCCGTCTACCGGCTCGCGAAGCGGAATCGCGAACGTGCCTTGTGGTTGGCGCTGCCTCACGCCGCAGCGACCGCCCCTCTCTTCGCTCTGGCCGTAGTGGGCCCGGAGGAGATCGCACAGATTCGGGTGGGGATTGTGTTGGCGGTGTTGTGGGCCGGCCTCGCCCAGGCAATCGGCCCGCACGTCACCGACCGGCGGAGGCGTGCGCTCATCCTGTTTGGCTCCGTCCCTATAGGCGCCTTCCTGTTCCTGCCGGCGCTGGTTGGCTTCCGCGCGGTCTTGGACCTGAGGCTGATCTTCCCCTTGTTCATGCTGACGCTGGTCGGCTTCTTCATCCTTTCTGGACCCTTTCTGCTGCCCGTCGTCGGCGACGTTATCGGGCGCGCCGGCCGCCGCCTGCCGTTCGGCGGTTTGCGGGAGGTTGCAGAAGCGGCAGAGAGACAATGGCATTCCCTTGTTCAGTCCGTGACAGCTACACGACAGACGCGAACAGTTAGCCGACAAGGAGGTTTACCCATGGCTACCACCGAAACGTCCGCGAACGGCTCCCCGGTCTCCCAGCAATTCGGGGTCCTCAACCGGCTTTACCGAATATCAGTCGTCGTGCTGGCGACGTTTGTGGTCTTGGGCACTGCGCTCACCCTGCTGCGGGTCTCGTTGTACAAGGTTCACGAGTACGAACGCGGCCTGCACCTGCGCGGTGGCCGGTTCATCCGCCTGGACGATCCGGGCTGGCACTGGCAAATCCCGCTGGTGGACACGGTCATCCTGGTGCGGGTCAGCGAGCGCCTCGGTTACATCGAGCGCATTCCGGCGATGACCAAGGATGACGTGACCATGGACGTCTCGCTGGAGTATACGTTCCGGGTGACCGATCCGGCCCGGTTTGCCTTGCAGGTGGCCGATCCAGACCGCATTGTCTTCGAGTTCGTGCAGGGCAAGCTGCGCGACGTGGTCAACACGAAGTCCATGACCGAGGTGATGCACAGCCGTGCAGAGATGAATCGAGAAGTGATGTTGGCCTTGCAGAGCAAGGAAGAGCAATACGGCGTGCAGTTCATCACCGTGCAGATGCAGAGCGCTTCTCCACCGGAAGAGGTCGTTGCGGCGATCAAGGACCGGATGGTGGCGGCACAGAAGAAGGAACAGGCCATGGCGGAGGCCGAACAGACCAAGACTCTGGCCGATGCCAACTTCTACAAGGCCAAAAAGGAGGCGGACGCGACAGCCTACGAGATCGAGAAGCGGGCAGCCGCGGAGGCCGAACGGATCCGGCAGACGGCCGGCGCGCAAGAGGAGTCGGCGCGCCTGATTCTGGCTGTGCTGGAGGGGAAGGGAACCCTGGCGGAGAAGTACCTGGACCTGCTGATGACACAGGAGTTGAAGGAGAACAGCAAGTGGATCCTGAGCGGGGACAGTACGCCGCTGGTCGATTTGCGGAAGTAGCGTGACCGGTTCTCAGCCCCGTGTCGCCGTGGTCGGCCCGTGCTCTTCCGGAAAGAGTTCGCTGGTGCGCCGGCTACGGCGGCTGGGTTTCGACGCCCGGCACTGTGCGCAGGAACATTCCTACGTCCCAGACATGTGGCGGCGCATCGCCCGCCCGAATTACCTGGTCTACCTGGACGTGGGCTACGCAGCACTTGCCCTTCGCCACCTGCCGTTCGGGTTCAACTCCAAGCATCTGGCCGAGCAATATTGCCGCCTGGCCCATGCCCGACAGCACTGTGACCTCTATCTGTTCACGGACGATCTTTCGCCGGATGACGTGTTACAGCGGGTACTCAGTTTCCTAGAATCTGCGTAAGCGTCTAGCGAATCTGCGCCTCAAACCGACAAGTTTGACGGGACACAGATTCACACAGATTTGCACAGATCAAAGAAGGCTTGATCTGTGTTCATCTGTGGCAATCTGTGTCCAGAATCTTGACTCGATTGTAAAAGATTTAGGACGTCAAGGATTTCAAGGACTACCCTGTAGACACCTGCTTCAATCTCTTTCTTGCCACGAATACCACGAATTTTCACGAATTCTTTTTGCTTCTTTCGTATCATCTCAATAATCTGGGGCGTCTTGATCCGGCCTTGCTTTTTTCTGC
>CAZDTE010000141.1:0-8320 GCA_964508275.1 uncultured Ardenticatenales bacterium | reverse complement strand
TTTGCCACCTACTGGCATGTATCTCACACCGCGCGACGGCACGGTGCACCCAAGGCGCGCGGAGGGAGAGCCCAGGCGCGCGGAGAGGGAGACATGGCGCACCGAGGTGGAAGCCCGCCGCGCCGAGGTGGAAGCCCGCCGCGCCGAGGTGGAAGCCCGCCGCGCCGAAAAGGCGGAAGAAGAGTTGGCCCGCTTACGAAGCCTTATCACCGAACACGGCATTTCCGAACCAGAAGGCTCGACCGATTAACCCAGCAGCGAACGCGCGATTCTGAACCAGATACCAGCGTACTTTCAAGGAAATAACCATGCGCAGTGACATCGTCAAGAAGGGGTTCGAACGAGCCCCACACCGTAGCCTGTTGAAAGCCACCGGCGTGATCAAGAGTGATGAAGACTTCGACAAGCCGTTCATCGCCATCGCCAACTCCTACACCGACATCGTGCCCGGCCACGTACACCTGAACGACTTCGGCGAGGTGGTGCGCGATGCTGTGCGCGAAGCGGGTGGCGTGCCGTTCATGTTCCACACCATCGGAGTGGACGACGGCATCGCCATGGGACACGCGGGGATGAATTACTCGCTCCCCAGCCGCGAGTTGATCGCCGACTCGGTAGAGACGATGGTCCAGGCACATGCCTTCGACGCCCTCGTCTGCATTCCCAACTGCGACAAGATCATCCCCGGCATGCTCATGGCCGCCATGCGGCTGAACATCCCGACGATCTTCGTCAGCGGTGGTCCGATGAAAGCCGGCCAAACGCCCGACGGGCGCACCGTGGACCTGATCTCCGTCTTCGAGGGGGTGGGAGCCTACCGGGCCGGAAAGATCAGCGCGCAAGAACTGAGCGTGATCGAGGAATATGGCTGCCCGGCCTGTGGCTCTTGCGCCGGCCTGTTCACAGCAAACTCGATGAACTGCCTCTGCGAGGCGCTGGGCATAGCGCTCCCCGGCAACGGCACCATCCTGGCGTTGGACCCACGCCGTGAGGGACTAGCTCGCCAGGCCGGCCGCCAGATCATGCGCCTGATCGAATTGGGCCTCCGGCCACGGGACATCATCACCGAACAGGCGATCGACAACGCTTTCGCCCTCGACATGGCGATGGGCGGTTCGACAAACACGGTGTTGCACGTTTCCGCCGTGGCACACGAAGGCGGCATCGCCTACGATCTCGCCCGCGTGGACGCCATCTCGCGGCGCACGCCAAACCTGTGCAAGGTCGCTCCCTCTTCCGCGTACCACATGGAGGATGTGGACCAGGCCGGCGGCGTGTCGGCGATTCTCAACGAATTATCCAAGCGTCAGGGCCTCCTGCACCTCGACGCGCTCACGGTGACAGGCGGCACGCTGGGCAAAGACATCGCCACCGCCGAGAGCAGCGATACCGCGTGTATCCGCACGCTGGACAATCCGTACAGCGAGACCGGTGGGCTGGCGCTCCTGTTCGGCAATCTGGCCCCAGAGGGCAGCGTCGTCAAGACCGCCGGTGTGCTGCCGGAGATGTTGACCCACCGTGGCCCAGCGAAAGTGTACGATTCCCATGACGAGGCCAACGCCGGCATCTTGAATGGCGAGGTCAAGCCCGGCGACGTCGTCGTGATCCGCTACGAAGGGCCGCGCGGCGGGCCGGGCATGCAGGAGATGCTTGCCCCCACATCGAACATCGCCGGTATGGGGCTGGACGATTCCGTGGCCTTGATCACCGACGGGCGATTCTCCGGCGGCACGCGCGGAGCCTGCGTCGGTCACATCTCCCCGGAGGCCGCCGCCGGTGGCCCGGTTGGGCTGCTGCGTGACGGCGACATCATCACCGTGGATATTCCCAACCGCCGGCTGGCAGTCGACCTAAGCGACGATGACCTGGCCACTCGCCGGCGCGAATGGCGGCCGGTCGAACGGCCATTGACCGGCTGGCTGGCCCGGTACGCGCGACAGGTCACCAGCGGAAGCCGGGGCGCGGTCCTGCGTTGACGGTCACGTTGACCCTCACCGGCATGGCGCACGGTGGCGCGGCTCTCGGTCGCCACGAGGGCCGCGTTTTTTTCGTGCCGTATGCGCTGCCCGGCGAGGAGGTCACGGTTGAGATTGTCGAGGACCACAAGAGCTGGGCGCGCGCCCGCTTGCGGGAGGTGATCCGCCCGTCCCCGCACCGGATTGCTGACCCCCCGTGTCCCCACTTCGGGCCGGATGGGTGCGGCGGATGCCACTGGCAGCAGATCGCCTACCCGGCGCAACTGGAGTTCAAGCGGGAGATCGTCCGCGATCAACTGACCCGCATCGGCAAGATCGCCGACCCGCCGGTCCGCGAGATGATCGCGTCGCCCGACCCATGGGCCTATCGAAACCAGGTGCAACTGCGGCCTGCGGCGGACGGGGGGCTGGGTTATGTCGGTGATGGCGGTTCCGGTGTGGTCCCGGTAGCGGAGTGCCCGGTCATGCACCCGCTGCTCACCGAGATGTTCGAGAGCGTGGATCTGGACTTCGCAGACCTGACCCGCCTGACATTACGCACCGGGACGGCGACCGGTCAACAGATGGCGGTGCTGGAGACCGCGGATGACGAGCCTCCGCAGATCGCCGTGGACGTGCCGATCTCAGTGTGCTTCCTCCTATCGGACGGGACGCCGGTCACGCTGGCGGGGAATTCCTGGATCGCGGAAGCGGTCGCCGGCCGGCTCTGGCGCATCTCCGCGCCCAGCTTCTTTCAGGTGAACACCGCGCTCGCCGAGCAATTGGTACGCGTGGCGCATGATTTCGCCGCGCCGGCGGATGGCGACATCCTACTGGATCTCTACGCTGGTGGTGGCCTGTTCGGCTTGACGCTGGCTCCAAAGGTCGGCGAAGCGTTTCTGGTCGAGGAGAACCCCCATGCCGTCGCCGATGCGCTGGCGAACGCGGCCGGTCAGGGGAATGTCACTCTGCTGGAGAGCACGGTAGAAGAGGCGCTGGCCGAATGGGATAGAGCGGTGGACATTGTCGTGCTGGATCCGCCGCGCGGTGGCACTACGCCGGCGGTGCGGGACGCCCTGATCCGGTTGGCTCCGGCGCAGATTGTGTACGCTTCCTGCGATCCGGCGACATTGGCGCGTGATCTGCGCAGGTTGCTGGCCGGCGGTTATCAGCTGGCCGCCGTCCAGCCCCTGGACATGTTCCCGCAGACGTATCACATTGAATGTGTGGCATTGTTGGTGGGGAGTAGGAAGTAGGGGGGTAAGGAGTAGGGGAAATGGAACGCAAATACCTGGCGTTCGACATTGAGATCGCCAAACTGCTGCCGGAAGGAGCTCAGGACTGGTTCGCCCATCGCCCCCTGGGCATTACGTGTGCGGCCACGCTGGCGAGTGATAGCGATGAGCTGCAGCTTTGGTACGGACTGACCGGCGACGGCCAACCGGCCAACCGCATGAACCGGCCGGAGGTGGCAGAACTTATCCGGTTCCTGGGGAAGAAGGCCGCAGAAGGGTACTCAATCCTGACGTGGAATGGGCTTTCGTTTGACTTCCGTGTCCTGGCCGACGAGACGGGTGAATTCGAAGCCTGCGTGCGACTGGCCCTCAACCACACCGACATGATGCTCCACGTCTTCTGCCAGCTTGGCTTTCCCATAGGTCTCGACCGTGCAGCCAAGGGGGTGGGCCTGGCGGGCAAACCGCCGGGCATGGACGGCGCGCTGGCTCCCCGTTATTGGGCCGAGGGAAAGCGCCAGGAGGTGCTCGACTACGTGGCCCGAGACGTACACACCACGCTCGACCTGGCCCGCCGCTGCGGGGAACAAGGCTACTTGCGTTGGATCACGCGCAGTGGCCGGCCGAAGACGATGCCCCTACCTCGCGGATGGCTTTCGGTTCAGGAAGCTCTGGCCTTACCGGAGCCAGACACCTCGTGGATGTCCAACCCGTGGCCACGCAGCAAGTTCACCGCCTGGACGGAAGGGCAGGCAGTCAACGGTTGACGACGTTTTGCGGCTCGCCGCTCAAGAAGCGCTCGATGTTCTCGACCACGATGTCCATCAACCGGGCGCGCGCCGCCCGGGTCGCCCAGGCGATGTGCGGCGTGATGTAGCAGTTCTTGGCGCCCAGCAGCGGGTGATCGGCGCGCGGGGGCTCCTCACTGAGGACGTCCAGCCCGGCCCCGGCGATGATGCCATCGGCCAGGGCATCGGCCAGCGCCTGTTCATCGATCAGCGCGCCGCGACTGGTGTTGATGAGCAGGGCGCTTGGCTTCATCCGGCGCAATGTATCGGCGTTGATCGTGTGACGCGTGGCCTCCGTGAGCGGGCTGTGGAGGCTGACAACATCGCTGCGGCGCAGCAGTTCTTCCAGTGAAGCCTGCTGCGCGCCCTGGGGGACGGTGGTCAGCACACTCCGCGTGGTGAACAGCACGTCCATACCGAACGCGATGGCCAGATCGCAGACGGCGCGCCCGATGCGTCCGAACCCGATGATGCCAATCGTCAAGCCGACGAGCTCCACGAGCGGTGTTTCCCAGTAGCAGAAGTCTTTTGCCGCCAACCAGCCCCCGGCGGAAACCGATGCGGCGTGTTGCGCCACGTGTTGCGTCAGGTTCAGGATGTGGGCAAACGTCATCTGGGCAACGGAACGGATCCCGTAGGCCGGCACGTTGGTGACCGGGATGCCCCGCTTGCGCGCCGCCTCGATATCAACGATGTCGTAACCGGTCGCCAGGACGCCGATGTACTTCAGCCTCGGCAACCGCTCGATGATGGCGCGTGAAAGGACGGCCTTGTTTGTGAGCAAGATGTCGGCTTCTGCGGCCCGTTCTACCACCGCGTCGCCTGGCGTCCGGTCGTAGATCCGGCAAGCCCCCAGCGCCGACAGGGCGTCCCAACTGAGATCCCCCGGATTAAGCGTGTACCCATCGAGCACAACGATGTTCATCCCACAGCTCTCTTTCTTTTCCTGCTACTGCTCAGCCAAGCAGCGAAAATGGCCTCAGCAGCGGTCGGCAGTCCCCCCCAGCCCCCCAATCCTGGGGGGAGCAGAGCGATTTCCCCCCAGAGTTGGGGGGTTAGGGGGGGCTGCCTGAGCAGTAACCTTTTCCTCTGATTTGAGAGTAGCACGCCGCCCGCTGGGCGAAGGCCTGCCACAGGCAGGGCTCCCGACCGAGCCCCGTGCTGTTCGCCTTGGTGTAGGGGCAGTCCTTGTGTCTACCCAGCTCGGCAAGCACCGAGTATACACCACAACCCGCCGAGAGTCAAACACATGCCCGTTATTTGAATCTTCGGGAGGGGTATTGACAAACAGGGATTCGTGTGGTAAAATGCTAACTAAGCACCTCTCTCCAACTCTGGCGGGTAGTAGGTTCTTCCTGTCGAGTGGGAGGCAGGCTTAAGAAAAGGAGAAGAGGGCCTTCGCGTGGGGATCATTCATCATCCGATTATGGCTTTTGGTTGTGTTCGATAGTTCTCCCTACCTTGAGCAAGGCCCGCAGAATCTGAAAGGGGGTGATGCGAAGAAATAGGACGCGGCAATGTTTGGTTTGTAGGGAAACCATTCGAAATAAGTATTAAGGAGGCATAATCCAATAATGGCAGAACAAAAAGTCATGAACCGTTGGTTGACCGTAATTGGTGCGCTATCGGTCCAGCTTATTCTGGGCGTTATCTACGCCTGGAGCGTGTTCCTCATTCCGATTTCGAAACAATTCGGATGGGAGCGCGGTCAGGTCGCCTGGGCCTACTCGATCAACATCCTCACCTTTGGTCTGGTGATGGCCTATGCTGGACGCCTCACGGGCCGCATTGGCGCCAAGAACGTCTGTATGATCGGCGGCGTGTTGATGGGCCTCGGCTTCATCATGGCCAGATTCACCTTCAGCCTCTGGTGGCTGTACCTTAGCTACGGCGTCGTTGCCGGCGCCGGCATCGCCATGAGCTACGTGACGCCGATCGCTGTCTTGATCAAGTGGTTCCCCGACATGCGCGGGTTGATGGTGGGAGTGGCCGTAGCCGGGTTTGGTTTCTCCACCATGATCCTCGGTCCGGTGGCGGCAAAGCTGGTCATTTCCGTCGGCGTCCAAAACACCTTCCTCTATCTGGGTATCCTCTTCGTCATCGTCGTGGTTGGGGGCGCTCAGTTCCTTGTGGATCCGCCGGAAG
This sequence comes from uncultured Ardenticatenales bacterium, assembly GCA_964508275.1. Taxonomy (GTDB): domain Bacteria; phylum Chloroflexota; class Anaerolineae; order Ardenticatenales; family JAADHH01; genus CAZDTE01. The sequence goes on along the minus strand of CAZDTE010000141.1, from coordinate 2,197 downwards.
GCTGGTTCCCCGAGGGCTACACTCCACCGGCAGCGGCAACGACCGATACCGGGGCGGTCGCTGAGATGGAGTACACGGCGGGCGAGATGATGTCAACGCCGCAAGGGCCGATGCTGTGGCTGGCCATGCTTTGCCACACCACGGCGGGCCTGATGGTGATCGCCTACCTGTCCCCATTCGCGCAGCAGAAGGGGATGGATCCGGTGGCGGCGGCTGGTGTCGTCGGCTACTTCGCCATCTTCAATGGTGCCGGACGTATCTTCGCCGGCTGGGTATCGGACCAGATCGGTCGACGACCCGCCATGATGCTGTTCTTCGGGGCGACCTCTCTGCTCATGTTCATCACGCCAGCCACGGCCGGCACGAAGATCGGGTTGTTTGCAGCGATGGCCGTTATCGCTGTCACCTACGGTGGCAACTTCTCTCTGTTCCCGTCCGCCACAGCTGACTTCTTCGGAGCCAAGAACGTGGCCGCCAACTACGGCCTGGTCTTCACCTCCTGGGGTTTTGCCGGCGTTTCCGCTGGCCGCATCGGTGCCCGGGTGTACAAGGCTACTGGCGCATACGACAACGGCTTCTACATCTCCGGTGTGCTGGCCGCCATCGCTGTCATTTTGATGTTCCTGAACAAAGGGCCGAAGCACGTGGCTGCTACTGCCGAGGCATAGATAAGGGGCCTTATCAGGCTAACGCCTGGTCTCCCGTACACAACTGAATAGAGTCACACGCGCAGGGGTGCTGTTTCGATAGCGCCCCTGCGTTTTTTTCTGCGGGCGAGCACACACCCTCGCTCCTGCTGCAATTTGACATACCGGCAGATTTCATGTACACTATCTCCGGTATGGCGGTTGCGCCGTGGTGTGCAGGGCACAACCGCAATGGATCATGATTGAAGACTCTCCGGACGAACAACCCGAACCGCATAGTGCTCCCAGCCTCCGTCGCTGGCCGCTGTTCCACGACGGTACAGTTCATGCCCAGGCAACCGCGCCCGGGGCCTTCTCGGTATGCCCTCAACGCCTGATCGCCCACCCCGTCTCGGCGACGAGGAGCGGTTGGAGATCGTGAAGCGATGAGGCTGGCCGTGGTCATCCTGGCAGCCGGTCAAGGCACGCGGATGAAATCATCCCTGCCGAAGGTCTTGCATTCCCTGGCCGGTCGGCCAATGGTCGGACACGTTCTGGCCGTGGCCCAACAACTGGAGTCTCGCTACACAGTCACTGTGTTGGGTCACGACATGGAGCAGGTGCGTGCCGTGCTCCCCTCCGACATCGCGTGTGTGCCGCAGATTCCGCAGCTTGGCACCGGCCATGCCTTGCTCCAGTCCCGCTCAATGCTAGATGGAAAAAGCGACACCGCGCTCGTGCTCTACGGCGACACCCCCCTGATCCGGCCGGATACGCTGCGCGATCTGCTCGCCGTGCACCACGAAAAGGGAGCGGCCGTCTCCTTGCTGACGTTTTTCCCTGCCGATGCCACCGGCTACGGGCGAATTGTCCGCGACGAGCCAACAGGTAAGGTGATCGGAATCGTCGAACACAAAGAGGCCACACCAGATCAGCGAGCGATCGGCGAAGCGAACAGCGGCATCCTGTGCTTCCGCGCCGCCTGGCTGTGGCCACACCTCGACCAACTGCCCCGCAGGAGCAAAGGCGAGTACTACCTGACCGATACGGTGGCCCTCGCTGTGGCGGAGGGAGAGACCATCGGTAGTGTGATCGCCGATGATCCCACCGAAGTCATGGGCATAAACGACCGTAGCCAGTTGGCAGATGCTGAAGCGGTTCTGCAAAGGCGGCTGAAGCGCACGTTGATGCTATCTGGGGTGACGATGCGGGACCCGGCGAGTGTGACGGTGGAGACGGACGTTGCGGTGGGGCGCGACACGATCATCGAGCCGAACACGGTGCTGCGCGGCGAAACAACCGTTGGCTCGCGCTGTGTCATAGGCCCCCACAGCGTCTTGCAGGGGGCAACAATCGAAGATGACTGCCGCGCAGTCGCGTCGGTCATCTCCAACGCAACCCTGCGCAGCGGTACGCGGGTGGGACCGTTCGCGCACGTGCGTGACGGGAGTGGGGAGTAGGAAGGACGGAGAATGGCAAAGGGAGTTAGGCTTTTCCAGAGAAATAAACCTGCCAGAAAGATATCACGAAGCCTGTTAGAATTTGCGAAATGTCTTCAAAGGAGGTGGAAA
>CAZDTE010000140.1:0-8343 GCA_964508275.1 uncultured Ardenticatenales bacterium | reverse complement strand
CGTGGCTGATTTCTGTTGCACCCTATGGTTTGCCCCCATTTTTTGAGAAGATACTATATTCGTGCAATTCGTGGCAGATTCAGGGGGTACTGAACGGTTACCTTCTAAAAAGCAATCTACAAGGGAGTTCCTTGGGCTTTTCCACCTTCTTGTTTGAAGACATTTCGCGAATTCTAACAGGCTTCGTGATATCTTTGGCAGGTTTATTTCTCTGGAAAATCCTAATTTCTTCTGTCCCCGTACCTAGCGAGATTCGCGTAGTTCTTGGCAAAAAAGATCGGCAACGCTCCAGGCCAGGGTAAGACCATCCCTGGCGGTCACAGACCAAGGCGCTCCTGCTCGCTCTGGCACGTTATGCACATCTCGGTGTAAGGCAGTATCTCCAACCGTTCCGGGTTGATCGGGTTTCCGCAGTGAATGCAAACCCCGTATGTTCCCTCGTCCAATCTCTCGATCGCCCGGTCAATTGAAGCCAGTTTCGCCGTGAGGCTTTGCTTCATGGCCAGGCCCTTTTCTCGCTCGTAGATGCCAGGATCCCCTTCTCCGTAGACGTAGTCAGCTTCGTATCCGAGCGCTTCGCGAGCATAGTTGATTTCTTCGATGGTCTCAGCGCGCACCTGCAGCAAAACGGTCCTGGTTTTCTCTTGCTTCTCCATCGTTGTAGTTCCCCTCCCGCTCGCGCAGGTTGTCGGACAACCGCTGATCTGGCGACTGATCTCGGCGCAACTCGTCGAGCACGGCTTGCAGGTCTGGGGCCAGATCAGTCGTGAACGTGAGCACCCGGCCGTCGGCCGGCGACCGCACCGAGATTCTCCTGGCGTGCAAAAACTGGCGAGTCAGCCCGAGCGCGTCCGGCTCGCCGTAGAGCGGATCGCCGAGGATTGGGTGGCCAATAGCTTCCAGGTGTACGCGGATCTGATGTGTCCTCCCGGTCTTTGGCCGGGCCTCGACCAGGGTAGCATCCTCGAAGTATTCCAGCACGCGGTAGGAGGTACACGCATCCCGGCCTGTCGAGCGGACCGCCATTTTGGGCCGGTACCGCCGGTGTCGTCCAATTCGCGCTTCAATCCGGCCCTGGGCCGGCTCCAGTCGGCCGGCCACCAAGGCCAGGTAGACCTTTTCCACCTCCCGGCGTTCGAATTGGCCTCGCAGGTGCTCCTGTGCGCGAACATTGCGGGCGGCGATGATAACGCCGGAGGTGTACATGTCCAGGCGGTGAACGATCCCCGGCCAGTCTGTGAGATCGGCTTGCGCTGCCATATCGGGATACCGGGCCAGCAGCGCGTTGGCCAGGGTTTCATTCGCGTGCCCGATAGCCGGGTGTACGATCATCCCTGGCGGCTTGTTGATCGCCACAATCTCATCGTCTTCGTAGACGACGTCGAGTGGCACGGGCCAGGGCTGCAAATGTGTGGCCTCTAGATCGGCCCCGATTTGGATAGTGATGACAGCCTCCTCGCGAAGGCGCACTCCGGGCACGGTCGGATGGTCGTTTAGGCGGATCTCCCCTGCCTGGATCAGGCGACTGATCTGACTGCGCGACATCGCCGGCAAGAAGGGAACCATGAACACGTCAAGCCGCGTACCGACCTGGTCTGCCTCCACAACAAACCGTTGCATCCCGTCCAGCTCGTCCGGCAATTCAGTGTCCATCGTTGTGACTTGTCGAGGAGGTGATCGGGACGGCCGGATGATCCCTCGCCACAGAGCGACCATCGTCGCCCTCCGTGGCTGCCGCCTTCTGATGCTCCTCTTCATTCCACAGGTGGTAGGCCAAAATGCAAACGCCGATGACGATTGCGCTGTCGGCCACGTTGAAGACCGGGAAAAACCGCACTTCGATGAAGTCGATCACATAACCGTAGTGCAGCCGGTCGGTCAGGTTGCCCAGCGCTCCGCCCAGTTGCAGCCCCAGGCTCAGGCTGAGCCACCACTGGTGGGCGGGGATCAGCCGGCCAAAATACAGGATTGCCCCAGAGACCACAACCGCCACGATGGTGAAGAACGCGCCCCGGTCTGGCAACATGCCAAACGCGGCGCCGCTGTTCGCGACGTGCGTGATGTTCACAAACGGGCGCAGAAAGCCCACCGGATTCCACGGCATACCGACCGGCAAATTGCGCACCACAATCGCCTTTGTGGCCTGATCGGCAATCCAGATGGTCACTGCGACCGTCAGCAGTATCGCTTGGCGTCGGATAGGTTTCAACATAGTGTTATGATTGTACTCGAATCTCTCACAGAGGGCAAGTATGGGCCGCACGGCGTGAAACCGCAGCCTTGAGCAGCGCCGGAGCGACTGTTTCGAAAATAGGTGTCACGTGATGCGTGCTGCGTAGTGCGCGCCCTCTCGCACCACGCACTACGTACCACGCTGGTTTTCATCATTGGTGGTGCGCGCCGACGGCGCTCATGGGCCATTGCTTCGAGAATAGCGGCAACTCTACTGGCCGGAACCGGCTTCGATACGTTCTACGCCCAGCAGAACCTCTCCGTCGGCCAGCGCAAACGATTCTGCTGTGGCTGTCTCCGGCGGTGGCCCATCTACGATCTGCTCGGAGAGGGTTTCCCTCCGGATGTAGGCCGACTGGGCAGCCACCGAGTCGGCGACCGGACCGCTTGCCCGCACGTAGGTCACAATGCGGTCGGCGACGTGCAAGTCTGCTTCCTTGCGCAGATTCTGGATGCGGCGCACGAGATCGCGGACGATCCCTTCCTGACGCAACTCCTCGGTCAACGTTGTGGTGATGGCGACAACATAGCCGCCCTCCGAGGCCACCGCCAATCCTTCCCTGGCCTCCGTTTCGATGGTGACATCATCAGGCTCGATCTGCACGCTGTCGCCATCCACAATGAGCTCGATCGGCTTGCCCGCTCGCAACGCCTGGACCAGAGGCACCGGATCGGCCTCGGCCAACGCCGACCGGACTCGCGGAAACTGCCCGCCGAAACGCGGCCCCAGCCGGTCCGGCCGGCCACTCAGTCGGAAGGCGATCAACTCGTCCTCCTCGGCGAGCACCAGATCCTTTACGTTTAGCTCTTCGGTCAGTTGATCGGCGAGGGTCTCGACGACGGCGCGCTCCTCCGGTTCGCGGAGGGCGATCCGCACCTGCGCCAACGGTTGGCGAACTTTGAAACCGCTGCGGTTGCGTGCCGCGTGACCCAGGCTGGTCAACCGCATGATCAGGCGGGTGCCGGCCATGAGCGCCTCGTCCACCAGCGCCTCGTTAGCAACCGGAAAACCAGCCAGGTGAACGCTTTCGGGGGCGTCCGGCTGCACAGACAGGACCAGGTTTCGGTAGAGGGCATCGCTGAGGAAGGGGACAAACGGTGCCAGCAGCCCAGACAGTGTGACCAGGCATTCGTAAAGGGTCAGGTAGGCGCCCACCTTGTCGGAATCGCTTTCGCTCTTCCAGAACCGACGGCGCGTGCGGCGAACGTACCAATTCGAGAGCAGTTCCACGAAGTCTTGGATGTCGCGGGCGGGGGCGGTCGCCTGGAAGTTGGACAGGTCCTCGTTGACCCGCTGGGTCAGCGCGTGAAGCTCCGACAGGATCCACCGGTCCAGCGTCGCTCGCTCGGCCACCGGCAGCTCGTGCTCGGTGGGATTGAACTGGTCCACGTTGGCATAGGTGACGAAGAAACTGTAGACGTTCCACAAAGTGAGCATGAACTTGCGCACCACGTCACCGACCAGGTCCACGGAGAAACGGCGCTCGTTCCAGGGCGGCGCTGCCGTGAAGAAATACCAGCGCATGGCGTCGGCGCCGTGGGCCTCGATGACGTCCCAAGGCTCAACGACATTACCGAGCGATTTGCTCATCTTGTGCCCATCCTCGTCCAGGACCAGACCGAGCACGACACAGTTGCGATAGGCCGGCCGGTCGAAGAGGAGGCTGGCGATGGCGTGCAGGGAGTAGAACCAGCCGCGTGTCTGGTCCACCGCCTCGCAAATGAAGTCGGCGGGGAACTGTTCCTGGAACTGGTCCTCGTTCTCGAACGGGTAATGCCACTGGGCGACCGGCATGGCACCGGAATCGAACCAGCAGTCGATCACCTCCGGCACGCGGCGCATCGTGCCATTGCCACAGTTCTGGCAAGGCCAGGTGAACCGGTCCACGTGGGGGCGGTGCAGATCGAGATCGGCAGCATCCCAGTCCGTCAATCGGGTTTGGTCGGTAGCGACCTTCTCGCCCAGCTCCGCGATGCTGCCGATACATTCTTGGTGGCGACAGGCGTCGCACTCCCAAATCGGTAGGGGAGTGCCCCAGAACCGTTCGCGTCCGAGCGCCCAGTCCACGTTGTTCTCGAGCCAGTTGCCGAATCGGCCATCTCGTACATGCTCAGGGTACCAGTTGATCTTCTGGTTGTTGGCCAGCAGGCGGTCGCGGTGGCTGCTGGTCTCGACGTACCAGGTCGTTCTGGCGTAATAGAGCATGGGGGTCGAGCAGCGCCAGCAGAACGGATAGGTGTGGCTGTAGGTCGTCGCGTAGTACAGCAACCCGCGGCTGTCCAGGTTCTCGATGATCAGCGGGTCAGCATCCTTGACAAACATACCCCTCCAAGGGGCCACAGCGTCGGCGAATGTCCCATTCGGCTCGACGGTGAGAATCACGGGGAGGTCGTGAGTCCGCCCGATGGCCAGATCGTCGGCCCCGAATGCCGGGGCGATGTGAACGATGCCCGTGCCCTCCTTGGTCGTCACAAAGTCGCCGGCCACAACGTAGGCGTAGTCATGGTCCACCGGCACGAAGGTATAGAGCGGGAGGTACCGCGTGCCGAGCAGGTCACGGCCCGACATCCGGGCGATGATATCGTATTCGCCGCGCAGCGCCTCGCCCAGCAACTCTTCGGCCACAATGAGTTGGTCATCGCCGTGCTGAACCCGCACGTACTGGACGTCGGGATGGACCGCCAGGGCCACATTCCCGGACAATGTCCAGGGAGTCGTCGTCCAGGAAAGGAGGTAGACGCCTGGCTGGTCACGCAGCGGAAACTTGACGTAAACCGAAGGGTCGTCGGTCTGGCGATAGCCCAGCGCCACTTCGTGATCGGACAGCGGCGTGCCGCATCGTGGACAATAGGGCACAACTTTGTAGCCCTGATAGAGCAAATCTCGATTCCAGAACTGCTTGAGAATCCACCACACCGATTCGACGTAGGCGTTGTCAAGCGTCACGTACGGGTCGTCCATGTCGATCCAGAAGCCGATGCGGTCCGTGAGGCGACGCCACTCCTCAACGTACCGAAAAACACTCTCTTCGCACTTCTGGTTGAAGGGGGCGATGCCGTAGTCCTCGATGGCCTGCTTGCCAGAAAAGCCCAACTGCTTCTCTACTTCAATCTCCACAGGCAGGCCGTGCGTATCCCAACCCCCTTTGCGGATCACATACTCGCCCCTCATGGCATGGTAGCGAGGGAAGATGTCCTTGTAGATACGGGTCAGCACGTGCCCCACGTGGGGCAGCCCGTTGGCCGTCGGTGGCCCTTCGTAAAACACCCACGGTTTGCTGCCCGTGTGCGCTTCCACTTGTCGCCGGAAGATCGATTCGTTCTGCCAGAATTCTAGGACCGATTCTTCCAGCGCTCGAAAATCAACCCTGGGTAACACGGTTTGAAATATGGTCATGGTATCCCTCCGCTCTTGACGGAATCGCCGAGAACTGTCGGTACCTACATCAATGCCCCAAGATGGCCACAGACTCAGCTCGCGGATGCTGGACCAAGTGGCTCGCTCCAAAACGGCTCAGCAGGCGACGCGCATTGTCCCTGTAGCGGGCCATACGTGGGTCACGAGCCTTCCAGCGACCGGTAACCTGGTCGATCACAAGGCGGCTGTCGCCACGGATCTCAATATCGAATTGGTGTGGCCGGTGTCCGAGCCGGTCAAGCTCGGCCAGCAGATCCTCCAGGGCAACGATCAGCGTCTCGTATTCGGCTTCGTTGTTGGTCATGCGCCGGCCAAAGTCCACGCGCTCGAGTCGCTGCTCGCCGGTATCCGTGCGGGTGAGTACGTAGCTGCCGTATCCGGGCCCGGGATTCCCGCGACTGCCGCCATCGAAGACCAACGTGTAGGTGGGCTTGCTCGTCACGCTTCCTCCATTTCGGGTGAAACCGCTTCGTCAAGCGCGATTGCCAACCGCTTGTTGATGCGGCCCTTGCTCTTGTAATCCACAATGCGAATGGGTCCTACATCGCTGGTGTTGCGGACATGGGTGCCGCCATCTGCCTGCAGGTCGAGCCCCTCGATCTCAACGATGCGCACCTCTTGAATTTGGGGCGGCAGCAGATTGATCTTGGTGCGGATCAGATCGGGAATCTGAAACGCTTCCTCGCGCGGGAGAATCGCTGTGCGGACGGGCCGGGAGGCCTCCACTTCGGCGTTGATCTTCGCCTCAATCTCCTGCACCAGCGCCTTCTCCATCCGTTCGAACTCGAAATCCATGCGGGCCTGGCCAGGCTTCATGTTCCCACCAGTAACCTGCGCCCCGTAATCGCGCCAGATGACGCCACAAAGGATGTGGAGAGCGGTGTGCGTACGCATCAGCCGATAGCGCCGCGACCAGTCGAGGGCGCCGTTGACGCGCGAGCCGGCCGGCGGCGGATCGCCGTCCAGCCGGTGGATGACTTGCCCCGCTTGGCGTCCCATGCCGGTCACGGTCCACACCTGCTCACCGGCCCGCAGGATACCCAGGTCGCCGGGCTGTCCGCCACCACCGGGAAAGAACGCTGTGCGGTCGAGCCACACGCCACTCTCGAGCACACCACCCACGGTGGCTGCAAACTCGTGCAGATAGCTATCATTCAAGAATAGCAATTCGGTCATTGACTCTCCTCCGTCGAGTAGCTATTCCGACAGTGCCCCATCGGCTCACCCGGCCAACCGTTTCCTAACAAAAAGCCCCCGCCCACAAGGGACGGGAGCCGATTCAGTCTCCCGCGGTACCACCCTAATTGGCACACATGGTGCCCACTCCTTCGAGGAACCAATAATCCCTCCGCCGTGGATAACGGGCGGCGAACCCCGGTCCCATCTACTGGCAGTTGCGGTGCCCTGCGTTCGGGAGACAGCTCCGGAAGGATTTTCGACCGGTTCCGCAGGCCCGGCTCACACCATCCCGGGCTCGCTGACTGCTTCTGCCGACCTACTCGTTTCCATCAATGCCTTTGGGTGATCGTGTAGCCGTCGGAACAGGAATTCCGGCGCTACGTGTCCGATGGCCACAGTATGCCACAAATGCGTACGAATGTCAAATGTCCAGGCGATATTGTACCAGTCCCGCCTCCTTGCCGAATTCTTGGTACAGAACCCGGAGATTCCCTTCGTGCATCTGGCGCACCATGCCGTCCAACGGGATAGGAGATTCGCCGCAGTCCTCCAGAGTGATCGACCACAGTTGGTCAGGCGTACCGCCGGCCCGCACGATTTCACGCACCCGGTCGGTGATACACTCCAGGTAATCAATATGCCTCTGCAGAATACCCGGAATCTCGCCTCGCAAGAGGATTTCCCCATGCCCTTGGACAACACTCTCCAGCGTCATCTCCTGGGCTCGAACGAGTGACTGCCGGGCATCTTGCCAATCTCCCCAGGCGATGTACGGCAACGGAGTGATCGCATCGCCGGCGAAGAGTATCTTTTCCCCTTCCACGAAGGCGGTGATCACATCGGGCGAATGGCCAGGCATGTGTTGGAGAAGTAGGGAATAACGGCCCAGGTGCAAACCCAGGAATTCGTCGAAAACGAGATCAGGCACCCGCAACTTAACGGGGGCTAGTTCAGGGGTCTGGCTCTTGCCTTCAGTCAGGATCGCTTCCCCATCTCGTAGAAGGCCTTCGCGGCAGAGCCGGTGACCCATAATGGTGGCCTCCGGAAACAGGTAGTTACCGTAAACGTGATCCGGGTGGCGGTGCGTGTTAATCACAAAGCGCACACCTTGGGGGCACCGTCTCTCGATAAACTCCTTCATCTCTTGGCCCTCGAAGGGGAAAGGCAGGGTGTCAATCACGATGGCTCCTTCGTCAGTGACAATCACCCCGGCCGTGACTTGGGCATAAGTCTCGCTGGTGAATACGTAAATGTCCTCTGATACCCGCTCGCGTCGCATGTTTAGATCCCTGGTAGTAAGCGTGCAACGCTCAGAACGAACTGTCTCAGCATGTTGCGTGTCGCGTAACTCACCGTATGTAGTACACGTGACCGGGGATGAACAGTCCGATCACATGTCGCATCGTCGTTTTTCGATCGGTTGTCTGTATCATCTCAATAACTTGGGGAACGCCCCCCGGCCCCCAATTCTGGGGGGGTTTGCCTCCCAAAGTTGGGGGGTTAGGCCCTAACCT
>CAZDTE010000139.1:0-8353 GCA_964508275.1 uncultured Ardenticatenales bacterium | reverse complement strand
AGCAACATAACAAGCAATAGCTTCTTCTTCATGGTTCTTCCTTTCTTCCTCCTTTTTGGTGGGTACAGAAGACGTCAATCAGGATTCCTTGGCAGGCCTCACCTCCTTTGCCAGTACGAGCGCAGTAACAAACCCTGTCCGGAAGATCGGACTTGGACAACGAATAGTCCAACCAGCAGCGATGGAGTTTGTGCCAGTACGAACGATTTGCTACATCCTGAGCGTCGCCGTGGTGCTGTGACGAAGCTACCCATGGTGGTGCCACGCGTGGCGGTCAAGGCACAGAGACCTTGCTCAACGAACGAAAAGGCCAGGGCTGAGCAGATCTACGCGCTCGTCGTCCATTATAAACGGAGCGGCCTTCCTTGTCAAGATGACGCATTCATTTATTAGGGCTTTTCGTTACTGCTCAGGCAGGCCCCCATAACCCCCCAACTCTGGGGGGAAATCGCTCTGCTCCCCCCAGGATTGGGGGGCTGGGGGGGCTTCCGACCACTACTGAGGCCATTCTCGCTGCTTGGCTGAGCAGTAACCAACAGGGAGGCAATCACCTGGTGGCAGAAGTATATACTCACAGCACGGACAATCCGTTGACTACGGTCAAGCTCTGGCGGCAGGGGAGAAAGTGGCGCTCTGCCGCTGCCTTGGGTCGTCCAAGTTCCTCTACCGTGATGGTACGCACACTCAGCACGATGGCAAGGGACCGGCTATCGTGGAAGCTGCCACGGAGAGCTAGATACCAGCCCGCACACAGAAAACGGGGCATCACCTACTTGGAAGACGCCCCGTTTTTGCTGTTACGCTCGTCACCGGATCGTCGGGCCAGCCAGCCAGTCGTAACCGATGTCTGGATCGTCATGCGGGATGCGGCCCTCTTCGGCCGGATCGTATGTCCGCGATGTGACGTAGAAGAGATGGGTGATCCCGCCGATTGCCTTGCACCCGTGAGCGACCCCGGCCGGAATCTTTAGCACTTGTGTCCCATATTGCTTGCCCAAGAACAGTTCTTGAGTCTCGCCAAAGGTGGGCGAGTCCTCGCGTAGATCGTGTAGCGCTAATTTGAGCGCACCGATCGGAACGTACCACCAATCAACCTGCGTGGGATGGACGTGCCAGGCCTTGATCACGCCCGGATACATGCAGGAATGGCTGAGCTGGCCAAATCCCTCGCTGAAGAAACCGTCTGTCACGCGGATGATCTCGCGAAAGAACCCGCGTTCATCGGCATGATCGAGAAGTTCTTTGACTACAACCCCATGGATCAAGAGTCTCTCCTGTCCTGAAAAAAGCGACCTGGCTGCGCGGCGCCACTGAGTTTGGAGAAGCCCGTGGACAACGTGGGGTGGGCAGCGATAGACCCCCACAGATGTAGGACGGGTGCTTGGCCGCCGTTCAGCGGTCGTCGTTTGCCGATGCTACGTCACGATGTATTTCTGCCACGTCTCGTTATAATGGGCCACGCCAAGCAAAGCCACAGCCAGGTATCGGGGTCGGTGGGGCCGGGAACGCAGGCGAAGGCCGGCCTCCGCCGGCGTGCGTCCACCCTTTCGCTGGTTACACGGCGCACAGGCACTGACGACGTTCTCCCACGTGTTCTTGCCGCCGCGCGAGCGAGGCACAACGTGGTCAACGGTCAGGGAGGATTTCCCGGGTTGCGCACCACAGTACTGGCAGGAGTAGTAATCACGCGCCAGAATGGTGCGCCGAGTGAGCGGGAGCGTAAGTCTCCGGGGAATCCGTACGTAGCTCACCAGTCGGATCACGAGGGGAACGTCCATCGAGAATCGCTCGGCACGCAGTTGGGCCTGGGCCGCTTCCAGGATTTCGGCTTTTTCCTTTAACACCAGCACAACAGCCCGACGTACAGAAACCACGTTGAGCGGTTCAAAGGAGGCGTTTAGAACTAGCACTCCACTCGCCATGATGTTCTCCCGTAGTTACAAATAGAGCCCCGAAAGGGGCCCCGAACATGACCAAGCCTTAATCAGTGATGGCATCTATGCAGGGGCCTGGGGAACACTACTGGCCAGGTATTCCTCTACCTCTTCCCTGGCTGTTCGGAAACGCCGCAACAACGCGGCATCAGAACTCTTCAAGCCAGCCAGCGTGCGTTTTGCGCAGGTGGAGCATCCCAAGGAAAGCTTGTAGCTCCCCGGCTGGCACTTGAGACAGCCACACAACTTGATCATCATTAAAGAGAAAGCCAGGCTTTCGGGATCGGTCTCTGGCAATTCAGCTATACGTTCCACCAGATCACGCCACTGGCCATTGCGGACGTGCCGCAATGAACCGATGATCCGGTGTGGGAAGAGCAACTCGTTATTCTCGTACACTTCGGGTTGGCCTCGGCTCACCAGGGGGGACTGAACCCACTGGCTACTATCCTGCGCAGCATAGCACTGTTTTCAGCAGTCCGCACCAGCCGCCCTATTCAGGTTGAAACACTAGGCTCGTAGCCTGGCGCTTGAAACCGTGGGCCAGCGGTGGCGAAGGCCACGGAGGTGGCCTTTCTCATCTGCCACAGGGCAACTCCGACCTGCCTGGCCGCAGATTCATTCGCCAGGCGGTCTACTCGGGGGCAGGGATTCGAACCCCGACTCACGGATCCAAAGTCCGTTGTCCTACCATTAGACGACCCCCGATCATTGGCCATGAGACAGCCTGACCACGGCCGTTGCTCTCTGAGCGGGCGATGGGATTCGAACCCACGACCTTCTCCTTGGCAAGGAGACGTTCTACCACTGAACTACGCCCGCATAACAGGTGAGCCTTTCGCTCACTCAGCAGGGGGTACAGGACTCGAACCCGTAGCCGCTGGTTTTGGAGACCAGTGCTCTACCACTTGAGCTAACCCCCTCTGCCACGTACTATTACGCCAGGTATTCTACTACAGTTTTTCATCCTTGTCAAGGGCCCGTATTCATTCATGTAAAATGTTACCGAGTGCGTCAATTGGGTATAACGCAAAACTGTGGGGAGTTGTCGGCGCTGTCCTGCACGGTTGTAAGAGCGAGGCATTCCCCTCCAGGTGGGGTCTTCCCTGTGGGGGGGGCAGAGCCAAGGGGTTTGTCCCTCTCAGGGGCCTGCAGGAATGTCTCACCCCTGCTCCAGTCACATTCACACCTTTGCGCTATAACCGTGTCAATTACGCAAGATATAGCTGCTTCCAAGGCCATGCGTAGTCAACTTGTGGCCCCGCATGCCTTGTGTTATACTATGGCCGCAGAGAGACACCAGCAGTGGGTAATTGGCGAGCACGAATCCCAAAACTCAAAACCCATGAGGAGGATCGAATTGTTCAGGAGCACCTGGATCGCTCTGTTCGCTGCGCTGGGACCGCTGCTCTTGATAGGCCCAGCCGCGGGCCCGGCCGCCGGTAGAGACCAGCCGGTTCAGGATACCGTCACCTCGGTAGCTGCCGCCGTCCCGATGCTACCGCGCGACTTTTCGCTGCCCATCCCGCTCTTCGCCGCGAACAGCGCCTGGAATCAGACCGCTACCACGGCAGCTGTCTTGCCCGCAAACGACCAGCAAGTCCTCGCCACCTATCGTCTGCTGCGTGGTGACACCACCTGGTCATATCCATCTGGCCCGGCCGATTGGCTCCCGGTCACGTGGGTGAACTTCGACGAGTACACCGTCCCCGTCTTTCGTGCCGGCTCTGGACAGCAGGACGTGCTTGTCTGCGACTACGAGGGCAACCTGGAGTGGCCCAGCCCCAAGTTTGGCGTCGATCAACTCGGCGGGCCGGTGCCCGTTCCCGCACCCGCCGGCATGGTGCGCCCCGCCAGCCCACAGGGCACGAACTCGGACGGCTGGCTGGTGCTGTATCACCCCGGTACGTTCATGTCGTACGATTTCTGGCAGGCGACGACCCAACGTACCGGGCAGTGCGCGAGCCAGGGAGCCGGGTATACCGGAACCGCGATCCTGGAGGCCGGGGCGGTTGACTTCTTCGATGAGCGTGGCTCTGGAGCCAACGCCGACACCTACTCCAGCGCCCGGGCTACGGGCCCGCCGCTGCTGGCCGGCCTGATCCTGCCGGAAGACATCGAGTCCGGGACGATTGCTCACGCTCTGGCCTTCGCCATCCCGGGGCCGCGCAACCTCAGCAGCGACCACTTCGAGCCGCTTTCGTCCGACTACTTCTACCCGGCGTCAACGACCGAGACCGATTACTACAGCACGAATCCCAACGCCCTGGCCGCCGGTCAACGCATCCGCCTGAAGCAGAGCATCGTGGATGAGGCAGGCAATCCGGTCAACGAAACCCAGTTAGCGCCGATCACGCGCCTGTTTCTCATGGCGCTGCGCACCCACGGCGCCTATCTGGTGGATAATGCCGGCGGCTTCATTTTCTATGCCGAGGATGTCAGCACCGCTGTACTTCATCTGACCGATGATCAGGTGAATCTGCTCATCGGCCAGCCGGCGGGCACGCCGCTACCGGCCGGCAAGACCAAATGGCAGATCGTGATGGAGACACTCGACGGGGAGATCGTATCGATTCCGTTTGCCTACGGCCCTTGGCCGGACGGGCAGGACCCGGCCACCGCGCAGATCACCACCGCGAACTTCGAGGTTGTTGAGCCGGCCACGCGACCGACGGGGGACACGCCCACGCCGACCGCCACCGGCCAACCGCCTGCCGCTACCCCGACGGCGACGGTCACGCCCGCTTCCACCGTTCCTGCGGCCAGCGCTACCCCCACCTCGACTGCCACGTTTTTCCTCCGGCTGCCTATGATCCTCAAAGGGTTCCGCGCGGTTTCGTCCAGTTGGTGGCAGCCGGCAGTGAACACGACATGGCAGTGGCAACTCGAAAGCCCGCCCATTGACCAGCCGTTTGACGTGGGCATGTACGACATCGACCTGTTCGACAACGACGCCGCCACGGTCGCCGCGCTGCACGCGCAGGGGCGGAAGGTTGTCTGCTACATCAGCGCGGGCAGTTGGGAGGATTGGCGACCCGACGCCGGTCAGTTCCCCCCCTCAGTCCTGGGCAAGGACTACGAAGGGTGGGCCGGCGAGAAGTGGCTGGACATCCGCCAGATCGACCAGCTGGCACCGATCATGCGGGCGCGGCTGGACCAGTGCCAGGCCAAGGGATTTGACGGCCTGGAGCCGGACAACATCGATGGCTACACCAACGACACCGGCTTCCCGCTCACCTACCAGGATCAGCTCAACTACAACATCTGGCTGGCCAACGAGGCTCACACGCGCGGCCTGTCCATCGGCCTGAAGAACGATGGCGATCAGGTGGGCGATCTGCTGTCGCACTTTGACTGGGCATTGACCGAGGATTGCTTTGCCGACGAGTGGTGTGGGGACGTACAGCCGTTCGCGGCCGCCGGCAAGGCCGTCTTCATGGCCGAGTACACCGACGTGTTCACCACCAGCCAGTTCTTGAGCGAGGTCTGCCCGCAGGCCACCACGATGAAGTTCAGCGCGATCCTGAAACACCGCGACCTGGACGCCTGGCGGCGGGCTTGTCCCTGACGTCGTTCGCATAGTTTGTTACCGCTCAACCACCCTCTAGCGTAGCATGGCCGCAAATCAGGTCGGAGACGCAGATGAACACAGGAAAACACGGACATGAAACGAGAGAACCTGTGTGCGCAGCTTGTGTCAATCTGCAACCGCAGGACTCTCGCACACAACGCAAGTGTTGTAGCGTAATCCTACTATCCGGCTAGGACCGTGCGGGCTTGTCCGGGTTGGGAGTCTAGATCATGCTCACGCCAAGGAAACGACTCGTAATCCTTGCCAGCGTCCTTGTGCTCGTATTGCCTGTCATGCCGTCCGCGCTGGCAACCCCCCAGGCGAAGACCTACACGGTGAACTCCGACGCCGCCACGGCTGACGCGAATCCGGGTGACGGCGTGTGCGACATCGGCGCGTGGCTCAGCTACTGCACGTTGCCCGCGGCTATCCAGGAGGCGAACCTGGACGGCACGATCTCGACGATCAATTTCGCTTCGCCTATGAACATCAACTATCCCTCGCTGCCGGCGATCACGGAAACAGGCACAACCATCGACGCCGGCGACCGGTGGGATGGCACCTGGCCGGGAGGCCGCCCTGGCGTGCAGATCATTGGTGGAGGGCTGACCGCTCCCGTGCTGAGCATCCAGGCAGACGGAACGACGGTTTACGGTATCGAGTTCGTGAGTGGCAGCGGAGTCGCGATTGAGATCTCCGGCAGCGGTGGCGGCAATCAGATTGGCGGGAACGACCCGCAGCAGCGCAACGTGTTCTCGACCGGCACCGGCGTCCGTGTCCAGACCACGGGGGCCAACAATGCCATCGTCGGCAATTACTTCGGAACGTGGGACGGCGAGAACCCGGTTCCCAGCGACGTAGGAGTTGATGTGCGCTGGGGCGCTACGCTCATTGAACACAACGTCATCGGCGGCCACCGGACAGCCGGCATCTTCATTTGGAACGGGGATAGCAACATCGTCCAATACAATACGGTCGGAGCCAATGTGCGCGGCAACTCCACCATTTCCAACACGGTCGGCATCCAGATCATCGAGGCAGATTCAAACATCGTGCGGTACAACCTGATCGCCGGCAGCAGCAGCCACGGAATTGAACTACGCCGCGCCGACAATAACACCATCGCAAACAACACCATCGGCGACCCCTATCCGAAAAGCGCCACGGCATCGTCCTCCTTGGGAAATGGCGGCGACGGCATTCACGCCTTTGACGCGGACAACAACAAGTTCGGCGAGTCGACCGGCAGCAACACGATTGCCAAGAACGGCGGATACGGGGTATGGTTGGACGGCGATGACAACTTCGTACAGGGCAACACCATCTACAGCAGCGGGCAGGATGGGGTGTACATCCAGTACGGGAAGCAGAATCAGATCGGCGGGGCAGGGCCATTGCGCAACGAGATCGGTAAGAACGGCGGCAGCGGCGTGCACCTGGCAGGAACGGGAACAGTTAGCAACACCGTCTCCGGCAACTACATCGGGCTGGACAGCGGGGCGTGGGACGCCGGAAATCAGGGCTATGGCGTGCTGATCGAGAATGGCGCGTCCGGCAACCGGATTGGCGGGCTGGGTGCCGGCGAAGGCAACTGGGTCGGCTACAACGACTGGAGCGGCGTGTTCGTCAGCGGTGCAAAAACACAGGGCAACATCGTGGATGGGAACGTGGTCGGCGCACCGATCACCTGGAACTGGGTCGCCCCCAACGGCCACCACGGCATCGGCATCTACAACGGCGCGCACAACAACTGGATCGGCATTGCCAATACCGTCGTGTCCGCCAACTGGAGCGGGATCGCCATCGTTGGTAGCAGTAACAACGTGGTGTGGTTCAATTACGTGGGCACGAACGCCGCCGGTCTCAGCTTGGGTAATAGCTACTACGGCATCGCTGTGGTGAACAGCGCAGGAAATGCCGTCTTCGCCAACGAGGTTGCGCGCAACGGCACCAACGCCGGTGAGGCCGGCGTGCGGATCGATGGCGGGCTGGCCGGGAACCCGATCAACGTCAACAGCATCCATGACAACGGGGGGCCGGGTATCGAACTGGTGAACGGCGGCAACTTCGGGCTGGGTGCTCCGACCATCTCCCAGGCCAGTTGCCAAGGTACCGTTTCGGGCACAAGCTGCGCGGGATGCACCGTCGAGATCTTCTCGGACACAGCCGACGAGGGCCGGATCTACGAGGCGTCTGTGACCACCTATGGGGGCGGCGCTTTCTCGTGGAGCGGGACATTGCACGGCCCGCACGTTACCACGACAGCAACGACCGTGACCGGGGCCACTTCGGCCTTCTCCGCACCAACCGACGTTGGCGCGTGCATTGTGCCGCGAGCGTATCTGTCGCACGTGACCAGGTAGGCCGCAGGCGCAGTGGCCGGTCTCAGACCAGCCCCACACGTTGACGAGCACTTCGACACGCAGTGGCCCGGTAGACCAAAGGAGACCAGATTCGCGACTCGTTCTATCCGTGAGTCAAAAAGGGTTTCTCGTCGCTATCTCCGCTGGGCGACGGTCTCTCGACTAGGGCCATGCGGTTCGACTGGGTCAGGAGACCATCGGTGAGCGAGGATGGCGACGCCCAACCCAAAACGCAAAACTTTGACGGACACCCGTTACGTAGGGGGGTGTCCGTCGTTTTTTTGCGCGGGGCGTACCTGCTAGAAGCATCTCGATACCGAGGCGAACAGGACGGGGCTCGGTCAGGAGACCACCTGCCTGAACAGGCAGGTCCTCGCCCAGCACGATATCTCCCTCCCTCAATCCCCCCAGCGGGGGGGGAACAGATGCTGTTCACTCCCCCCAGCAGGGGGGGAACAGATGCCGTTCACTCCCCCCAGCGGGGG
>CAZDTE010000138.1:0-8371 GCA_964508275.1 uncultured Ardenticatenales bacterium | reverse complement strand
TCTAACAGTCTTCGTGATACCTTTCTGGCAGGTTTATTTCTCTGGAAAAGCCTAACGCAATCTGCGAAGCATGATGCGCGAGTTCAGGCTCACGCCTCACGCGAAACCCTCCCCAAAACCTAGACATCAAAGACCACGGTTGCTCGATACCCCTCAGTTGTTTGCTGCACCTGCAGGTCATGATAGGTCACGGCCTTGATCTCTTTCTTCACACGCACACCTCGCCGACCCTGAATCGTTGCCTTGAGCCTTGTGGGCATAATCTCCGTGATAGCGAATTCGCTGAACAACACGCCTTCTGTCTCATAGAGGAAGGTTAGCTCACTGAGCCAATCCACCAGCAAAGTCTCGGTGTCTGGCGCTTCCAGCGCCAGGTGGCGGGCGATGTTGGGCTCGACGAGGTCGTTCGGATCGGTGATCAGGGAAACCATGCCTTGGGCCGCGTGCGTGAACAAATCGGCCAAATCCTTGCCCTGCACACTCAAGGCCCAATCTGCGGTGTGCTCGATCTCGTGAAAAACGGGTTCCACCGATCACTGCTCCTGCCTAATCCCTCTCGCCAGGAATATTGTACCATAAGTCCTGGGCTTTGCCAATCGTCCGCGCTTGCGGTATAATAGCGTCCTGGCGGAGTGCGCGGAGGCGGATGCGGACTTCGTTCGGACGCGTCCGGCATCAAGCGGCGCAACACGCAACAGGACCTTACGTCTCACGTGGCGAAACGCTAACGGGAGGCCTCAAATGGATCTCGAGCTAACTGACGAGCAACGACTGATCCGGGACACGGTGCGGGAATTTGCACAGGCGGAGATCGCACCACGGGCTCGCGAGGTGGACGAGAACGAGCGGTTCCCGCTTGAGAACTTTGCGGGCATGGCCGAACTGGGGCTGATGGGCCTGCCCATCCCAGAGAAGTATGGGGGGGCAGGGGCCGATACGGTGAGCTATGCGCTCGCGGTGGAAGAGATTTCGGCTGCCTGCGGGTCCACGGGGCTGACCTACGCGGCGCACGTCTCTCTGGCCTGTGGCCCGCTGCTCTACTTCGGCACCGAGGCCCAGAAGCAGAAATACCTGGTGCCCTTGGCGCGAGGAGAGCATTTCGGGGCCTTCGGCCTTACGGAACCGCAGTCAGGTTCCGACGCGGCCGGCCTGCGCACGACGGCCGTTCGTGACGGCAACGACTGGGTGATCAGCGGCCAGAAGATGTGGATCACCTCCGGGGCCATCGCCGACACGTTGATCGTCGCTGCCGTGACCGATCCTGAGCTTGGCGCACACGGCATCTCGAATCTGATCGTGGGGAAGGGCACGCCCGGCTTCACGGCCGGCAAAGACGAACCGAAGATGGGCCTGAAAGGATCCATCACATCGCAGCTTTTCTTTGAGAATTGTCGGGTGCCGGCAGAGAACATGCTGGGCCAACCGGCCGAAGGCTTCGTCCAGTTCATGAAGACCCTGGACGGCGGGCGGATCAGCATCGCCGCGATGGCCTTGGGTCTGGGGCGCGCGGCCCTGGAAGCGGCCGTCGCCTACGCCAAGGAGCGACACGCCTTCGGCCAGGCCATCGCCAAGTTCCAGGCCATCCAGTGGATGATCGCCGATTCTGCCACCGAGCTGGAAGCCGCGCGGCTGTTGATCTACCAGGCCGCGGCCCTGAAGGACGCCGGCAAGCGCTACACCAAAGAGGTGGCCATGGCCAAGCTCTTCGCCTCCGAGGCAGCGGAGCGAGCCTGCTTCCGCGCGATCCAGATCCACGGAGGGTATGGGTATAGCCGCGAGTATCCGGTGGAGCGGTATTACCGCGACAACCGCCTGACCGAGATCGGCGAAGGGACCAGCGAAATCCAGCGACTGGTCATCGCCCGGCAGGTGCTGAAGGGAGCCGGTTGACAACGGGGGCAAGCGTTTGCCGACTCGACGCTGACACATCATGTGGGCAGAGGACGGCTACCTGAACGTGGAGGAAGTGAATGATGTTTCAAGCCCTTGAAGCCACGATTGATCAACGAGGCAATGTACGCCTGCTTGAGTCCATTCATCTACCAGCGGTGCGGCGGGCACTCGTTGTAATCTTGGAAGAAGAGCCTGCACTTGGGGTTTCTGAAACGGCGTTGCTGAGCGAACTAGCCCTCGCCGAAGACTGGAACCGGCCAGAGGAAGAGAAAGCGTGGTCACACCTACAGCCGGTGCTATCGTCCTAGTTCCGTTCCCGTTCTCCGACCTGTCGCGAGCCAAGTTACGGCCCGCGGCTGTTCTGGCAGATGCTGGTAGAGGCGATTGGGTTCTGTGCCAGATCACCAGTAAACCGTACGCCGACATCCAAGCGATTAGGCTTGTTGCTGCCAGTTTTGCTGCCGGTTTTGTCAGAAGCCCGATGATGGTAAACGACAGGAGATAACGTTGACGGGAGAAGCCAGGCTAGCAGAGCAAATCCGGCTGACGAAGCTTTCGTCATGCGCCGGCTGAGCTTCTAAGATGGGCCCTGGAGCCCTGGCGCAGGTTCTGCGTCCGCTGAAAGGGCGGTTTCCGCCCACCGAGTTCCCGGACTTGCTGGTCGGCTTGGAGACGGGCGACGATGCTGCCGTCTACCGGCTGAACGACGAGCAAGCCCTCATCCAGACCGTTGACTTCTTCACACCGGTGGTGGATGACCCGTACGACTACGGGGCCATCGCGGCGGCAAACGCGATGAGTGATGTCTACGCGATGGGCGGTGAGGTACTAATGGCTCTGAACGTGGGAGCTTTTCCGGAAGACCTCCCGTCGGAGATGGTCTCGCAGGTCCTGATCGGCGCGGCGGACACAGTGGCCAGGGCCGGCGGCGTGATTGCCGGCGGTCACACCATCACGGACAAGGAACCGAAGTTCGGTCAGGTCATCACCGGCCTGGTCCATCCCAATCGAGTGATCACAAAGGCGGGTGCGCGTCCGGGTGACGTGCTGGTGCTGACCAAACCGATCGGCAGTGGCGTGATCACCACCGCGGCGCGCAACGATGCGGCGGCGACGGGTCATCTGGGAGGTGCCGTGCGCTGGATGCAACGGCTAAACCGCCGCGCGGCGCAAGCTATGCAGCTAGCCGGCGTCCACGCGGCGACGGACATCACCGGTTTCGGCTTGCTGGGACACGCCGCCGAAATGGCCGAGCAGAGCGGCGTAGGGCTGCGGTTTAGCCTCGCTGCCATCCCGTTCATGGACGGCGCGTTCGCCTACGCCGAGGCCGGCCACGTCCCAGGCGGCTCCGGGCGCAACTGGACACACTTCGATCCGGTCGTTCGTTGGGAGGCTGACGTTTCTGAAACGCACCGACGGCTGCTGTTCGACGCCCAAACGTCCGGCGGCTTGTTGATCGCGGTGCCACGCGACCGGCTGGCGATCTTGCGGGAGCATATCGCCGCCGGCGAGGAGGAAAGTTGGACCATCGGCGATGTGACCGCTGAGGGGGCGACTGTGGCGGTGGTCTGATTGGAGCCATGTCCGTGAGGCGGCTTCAGGTGGACATATGAAGGTATCTGGTGATTGAAAGGGGAAGAAGGCATTGAGTGAAAACAGAAGGCGTCGCGTCGTGGTCACCGGCCTGGGAGCGGTCAGCCCGCTGGGCCTGGACATGCAGAGCAGTTGGGAAGGGCTACTGGCGGGCAGGTCCGTTACGGAGCCGATTACGCGTTTCGACGCGTCCGAGTTCTTGACTCGCTTTGCGTGCGAGGTGAAGGACTTTGACATCTTTGAGTATGATCGATACATCAAGCGCAAGGATGCGCGCCGGCTCGATCGATTCATGCAGTTCGCGATCGCGGTCGCTGCGCAGGCGCTGGAGGATGCGGGATTGGTGATTGACGACTCGTTGGCCGACGATACAGGCGTCTATTTTGGGTGCGGCATCGGTGGCTTGGAGACGATTCATCGGGGTTACGAGTCTCTCAATACCAAGGGCCCGATGCGCGTCAGTCCCTTCGTCGCCACCTACATGCTGCCAAACATCGGTGCCGGCCAGATCAGCATAGTCTTCGGCATCCGCGGCCCAAGCCTGTGCATCATCTCCGCCTGTGCAACCGGCACACACGTCATAGGCGAAGCGGCCGAGGTCATCCACCGGGGGGATGCCAAGGTCATGCTGGCCGGCGGCGGAGAAGCGCCGATCACGCCGTTCGCTTTGGCCGCCTTTCACCGGACTCAAGCCCTTTCCAAACGCAACGACGATCCAGAACACGCGAGCCGCCCGTTCGACGCCCAACGGGATGGCTTCGTATTCGCCGAAGGTGCAGCCCTGCTCGTGCTGGAGGACTTGGAGTTCGCCCTGGCTCGGGGCGCAACACCACTGGCCGAAGTGCTCGGTCATGGCTCAACTTCCGATGCCCACCACTTGAGTGCCCCTCATCCCGAGGCCACAGGAGCAACCAGATCAATGAGGATGGCGCTGGAGAAGTCTGGCTTGCGCCCAGAAGACGTGGACTACATCAACGCCCATGGCACCAGCACCCCCCTGAACGACAAAATGGAAACGAGGGCCATCAAACAGGTGTTCGGCGACACGGCCTACCGCATCCCGATCAGCTCGAGCAAGTCCATGGTGGGACACTTGCTCGGCGGAGCGGGCGTTTTCGAAGCGGCGGTCTGCGTAAAAACGATACAGTCTGGAATGATACACCCGACGATCAACTACGAGTACCCCGATCCGGACTGCGATCTGGATTACGTGCCCAACGAGTCGCGGCAGGCACTGGTGGATGTTGCGCTGTCCAATTCATTCGGCTTTGGCGGGCACAACGCGAGCATCGTGCTGCGGCGGTTCACGAACGACCAGAACGCCCGTGAGGACGATATCACGACGAAAGAAGCAGGAGCATAGGTTCGTGGCCATCACGTCTGCGATGCCCACGACTGGACTGTGAAGACGACTGCCGTTGCCGCCGCGATCCCGCCACTGCTTATCCGACAGCGTGCCCGGCGCCCGTTTCAGTCCCCACACACCTTTCGGATCCGACGAGAACATGGTTGACAGCAAAGAACTTGAACGCGCCCTGGACATCTCATTCCACGACAAATCGCTACTGGAGAGGGCGCTGGTACACAGGTCATACCTGAACGAAAACCCCGAATTCCGAACCCCGCACAACGAGCGGCTGGAGTTCCTTGGGGACGCGATCCTCGATTTCCTGGTCGGTGAGTTTCTGTACCATCGCTGCCCAGAGATGCGCGAAGGGAAGCTGACCAGCCTGCGCGCGGCGCTGGTGCGCACGGAAATGCTGGCCAGCCTCGCTCGCCAGTTGAAACTGGGCCACTACCTCTACCTGGGGCGTGGCGAAGAGAGCAGTGGCGGCCGAACCCGCGACGCCCTGCTGTGCGACGCCTTCGAAGCCCTGATCGGAGCCATCTACCTGGACCAGGGACTGGAGAAGACCCGCCAGTTCGTCCACCAGTTGATCCGGCCGGAGGCACGGCGAATCTTCCGCCAACGGTTGGACCGGGACCCGAAGAGCGCGCTCCAGGAATACAGCCAGGCAGAATTCGGAATCACCCCGGCCTACGAAATCGCGAACGAGAGCGGGCCGGACCACGCCAAGGAGTTCACCGTTGTCGTGCTGATCAACGGGACCATCCGTGGGCAGGGAACCGGCCGCAGCAAGCAGGCCGCCGAGCAAGTCGCCGCCGAGGCCGCGCTAAGATCATTTGGGCAAGCTAACGACAGCAGTTATGTGGCAACGTAGCGCCATGGCACAGCCAGACCGTTACAGCGCATAACCCTCGCCCGGTTGGATCACGACACAGCGCGCCGCTGTTTCCGTCTCGACTGAGCGGGCAAACTCTTGCGGGTCCTGGGTGATGACATCAAACGTGTTGTAGTGAATCGGGATCACTATCTTGGGTTCGAGCAGCTTGACGGCGCGCACAGCGTCTGCCGGCCCCATCGTGAAATTATCGCCGATCGGCAGGATGGCCACTTCGACGCCCTCTTCGCCAATCAGTTTCATGTCGTAGAACAGGCCGGTGTCGCACGCATGGTACACATTCTTGCCCTCAAGGGTCAGCAAGAATCCGACCGGGTTGCCCCCGTAACTGCCGTCCGGTAAGGCCGAGCCGTGATGAGCGATGGTCAGCTTCAGTCGACCCCAGGGGAACTGGCGAGAACCCCCGATGTGCATCGGGTGGGCATTCTCCACACCCTGGCTCTGCATGTAGCCGAAGATCTCGAAGTTACTGACCACCGTCGCTCCCGTACGCTTGGCAATGGACACAGTGTCGCCGACGTGGTCTCCATGCCCGTGGGAAACCAACACGAAGTCGGCGGACAGATCGTCGGCCTTCGCTGCCGCCAAGGGATTGCCGGTCAAGAACGGATCGACGAGAATCTTGGTCCCGTTCGTCTCCACAAGGAAACAAGCGTGCCCTAACCAGGTAAGTGTAGTTGACATTTCGTGACCTCCTTTTGAGAATCGGATAAGACGAACATAGCAGTTGAGTGATCAACCATCATCCGCAACCTCATGATTGCCATTCTGGCTGCCCTGCAAAGTGAGTTGGAGCCCCTGCGGCGATACGTTCGCCTGGAAGCCCCGGTGCGCGCGCCGGCGGCGACCTTTGCGCCGGGCCTCTGGCACGGGCGCGGGATCGTGACCGTGCGCACCGGCGTCGGCAAAGTTCACGCCGCCATGGCCACACAGTCTGTGCTCGACCGGTACTCGCCGGCCCAGATCGTCGTCATCGGCAGCGCCGGCGCACTGACTGACGATCTGCCGCTGGGCACAATCCTCGTCCCGCGCGAAGTTGCCCCGCACGACGTAGGAACCTTTTTTCCCGGCGGGTTCCGTCCCGGCAGCCGGCTGGTCAGCTCGCCGGCAGGGCCGCGCGTTTTCGTCCGGGCGTTTCCCTGTGCTGCGGGCCTGGTCGAGGCTGCGCTCGCTTGTGGCCGAGAACGCGGACACCCGGTCAGGGAGGGCAAGCTGCTGAGCGGCGATCAGGCGATCTTTAGCACCGCCAGACGGGATTGGCTACGCCGCACCTTCGACGCGCTGGCCGTGGACATGGAAAGCGCCGCCGTCGCGCAGGTCGCAGCTGCGCATGACGTTCCGCTGCTCGTACTCCGTGCGATCAGCGATCACGCCGGCGACCAGACTGGCTTCGATACCACCCCCATTCATCAAGCAGCAAACGCCCCTCCTTCGGTCGTGGGACGCACAATCGGCCTGGCGCGGCGTGCCCGATATCTGCTGACTCACCCTCGTTCAGCGTGGCGCAGGCATCGCTTCCAGAGAGGCATCACCGTGGCTTCCGAGCACATCGCCCTCCTGCTGGACCGCCTCTGGCGAGATGCGTAAGGGTCGCTACGCGGGAGCCATCACGCGCATGTGCTCCCCGCTGCCTCCACGCCGCACCTGGATGATCTCCGCCATGATGGCTACCGCGATCTCGGCCGGCGTCTCCGCTCCAATGTCGAAGCCGATCGGGGAGTAGACGCGCGCGAGCTTCTCTCCCGGTACGCCCTGCTCTTCTTGCAGCAGTTGGAAGACAGCGCGGATGCGCCGCTTGCTCCCAATCATGCCGATGTAGGCCACCGGTCGGTCCAGGATTTCCAGCAGGCAGTGGACGTCGTGGCTGTGGCCGCGCGTGACCAGGACGACGCTGGTGTCTCGATCGAGCAGGAAGCGACGCAAGCCCTCGCCGTAGTCGGCGACGATCACCTGCGCGGCAGTCGGGAAGCGTTCGGTCGTCGCGAACTGGGCCCGGTCATCGAGGACGCGCACCTGAAAGCCGCAGAGCGATCCGATCTCGGCCAGCGGCTGGGCCACGTGCCCGGCCCCCACGATCAGGAGCGTGGGCGGGCGTTGCTGTACCTCGACGAAGATCTCGACCGGTCCCGCTTCGCTTTCCAGCGTCAGCAGCCGGCACTCCCCTGTGGCCAGCGCGTCCCGTGCCTCCGCCAGGGCCACACCGGTCAACGAGCCGGCGTCCAACGTGCCGCGCGGTTCTTGGTCGAGCCAGACCAACGCTTTCGATCCGACCCACCGCTCATGCTCCGGTGGCGCGCCCACAACGGTGGCGAGCGCCACCGGCTCACGCTGCGCCACAGACTCTCGCAGTATGCCCAGCAGGGATACGATTGCCAGCCTCCTCCCGTGTCGTCTTCACCCGCGATGCCCAACACGATTTTACCACAAATTAGCCAGAAGCTCAAGGCCTCTTGGTACCTACACGGAAACCCGCCCGGAGGCCCGCACTTTTCATCGTGTCTCCACGGTGAACTGCCAGGATGTATGTAGACTAAGGCTTTTCCAGAGAAATAAACCTGCCAGAAAGGTATCACGAAGCCTGTTAGAATTCGCGAAATGTCTTCAAACGAGGTGGAAAAGCCCAAGGAACTCCCTTGCAGATT
>CAZDTE010000137.1:0-8443 GCA_964508275.1 uncultured Ardenticatenales bacterium | reverse complement strand
TGGCAGAAAAAAGCAAGGCCGGATCAAGACGCCCCAGATTATTGAGATGATACACAGAAAGGAGTAGATCATGCCGAACTGTTCGAATTGTGGGACGGCTGTGGAAGCCGGTGTCGAGGTGTGTCCGTCATGTGGCGCGCCGATGGGAGGTACGGAGGAAACCCCGCTGCGCCCTAGCGGGACACTCAGCTATCGCATTGATGGAACCATTATGCCCGTAGTGACCATCGATCTGCAGCCGGGCCAGACGGTGTATTCGGAATCTGGCGGGATGTCTTGGATGAGCGCCAATGTGGACATGGAGACCAGCTCGGGCGGTGGACTGGGCAAGATGTTCAGGCGCGCTGTCTCCGGAGAATCGCTCTTCATCGTCCGATTCACCAGCCGAGGAGGTAAAGGTATCGTGTCCTTTGCCTCGGAGTTCCCCGGCAAGGTCATCCCCTTCCAACTGGATGCCGGCGAGAGCCTGGTCGTCCAGAAGGATGCCTTCATGTGCGCCGAAGAGGGTGTTGATCTGGACATCCATTTCCGCAAACGGCTGGGAGCCGGCCTGTTTGGGGGCGAGGGGTTTATCATGCAGCGGATCACCGGCCCAGGTTTGGCCTTCATCGAACTGGACGGGGAGGTGATTGAGTACAACTTGGGGCCGTCCGATATGCTGCGTGTGGACACTGGACACGTCGCCATCCTGGAGCCGTCGGTTGAATTCGACGTGGAAATCGTCAAAGGCTTCAAGAACATCCTGTTGGGCGGTGAAGGACTCTTCCTGGCCACGCTTCGCGGCCCCGGTCGTGTTTGGCTGCAAACCATGCCGATGATGAACCTGGCCAAGAAGATTGGCGAGTACATGCCGCAGATCGGCGGGAAGGGCCCTGGCGGAATGACGAACATCAACCTGGGCAGCCTGCTGGGGGACTGAGTCGCCGGAATAGGGATTCCGCCGCCGCTTTGAGAACGCCGGTCGGCGGCGACTGGCCGCTTCCCCCAGCGCGCGGGGGGGCATGGCGCCGTTTTCATCTTTGGTGGCGTGCAGCTGCTCATGGACGCTGCCCTCGGAAAGACGGTGTGTCACTTCCAGAGGCTGCTTGGGGATTCCTTGATCGTGTTCCTCTTCAGCGCCTCTTGCTGCAATTCGAGCCAGGCATCGGTGTCGTACGAAAGGCCCTTGGTTTTGGCATAACCGGACGCAAAGTGGCTGAGAACGCCCACTGCACTGGGGTGACCCAGGGATGCCTGGTGCTCTCCCTCAGCGATCAGGGCTTTCAGAATGTCTCGTGATGAGTAGTCCGACAACTCTTTGCTGGCAAATGCCAGAAACTCTGCCGACGTGGTGGGCTGGTTGTCGTAGAGGTATTTCCGTATCTTCTGCTGCAACGAGCGCTGAGATCCGCTCTGGCAGCCGACTACAGCTATGAGTACGAGCACTCCCACTATCAGCGGAATCAGTCGCTCTAGTTTTGCCATTTTGCTCTTAGCTTAACCTCCGTTCCCCGGGGGAAGCACATTCCCCTCATACAGCGCACCGCTCATGTCTCAGGCTCCACATCTCCCCGCAGCGTTAGCAGTGCAGCTGTGCCCAGGGCTACGTACGTCCAGAATAGTGTGGAAGCGTGTGGGAAGCTCAGGTTGAAGAAGTAGTGATCGAAGAGTCCGCCCACCAGAGCGCCGGCCAGGGCAGCAACAACGCCCAAGAGAACCGGCTCCAGCCGATCGCCGCGGTGTGCCCGCAACGTCTGCGCTGCCAACGAGTAGAACCAGGCCATGATGGCCAGGAAAACGATGAGGCCAACCAGGCCCATCTCCTCCGCAACAAGTAGATAGACGCTGGAGACCCCAATGTAAACGTCTATGTCTGGCGTTCCCACAAAGCCCACCCCAAACAGAGGGTAACGCCGGATGAGAATCCAGGCATCTTTGTACTCGCCAAACCGCATCTGCGTGGCCAGGTCCTCGCCGCGCAGACCTTCGACGAAATGTTGCACATAGCCTTGGGTTTGGGGAAGGAATAGGATCAGCAGCAAGGCAAGAATCACCAGGGGCACCCAACGCCGGTAGCGCACGGTGGCGATGATCAGCAAGGCGACGAGTAAGCCGGCCATCGCGCTGCGTGAAAAGGTCAGCAACAGGGCCAACCCCATGACCAAGAGGCTGGGCACGACCAGCCAGCGAGGTAGCAGCGGGCGTTTCGTTGTCAGTTGGGGCGCAGTCAGCGCGGTGACCAGGACGAGCAATCCGCCGAACACATTCGGATCCACGGACGTCGAGACCGCTCGCTGGGCAAGCTCTCGATTGTCCTCGATGAATCGCAGGACATCGGACCCGGCGGGGTACCCAACGATGCGCAGCGCCGAGAGGACGCGGGTGCTCAGCGTCGTAGGCAGAAAATAGAGTACCACTCCAACGATCGCCGCCGCCGCTCCCGCCAGGATCAGCACGCGCACCAACCACTCGATCTGCTCAGGGCGTCGTACACCATCCACCACAACGAAGAAGAGCACGATGCTGAGCACCAATTCCACGAAGCGGCGCAGCGTGTTCTTGTCCAAACCGGAGTGGGCCAGGCCAGAGATGAAGGCCAATAGAACCAGAGCGACGAATACGGCCACGGCCCAGCCAAGCGCCGGAAAGCGGAGTTTCCGCTCCCCAGAGTGAGTCATAGCGTTCAAGAACCACACACCAAAGACGACCAGGGTGGCGATGTCGAGAAAGGTTGGCTGCAGCCCGACGTTGACCGGCAGCACCGCAAAGGGGAGCAGAACCGCGATGCCGATCACGGCTGTCAGTCCCCACACCATACTGCGCAGCATCAGCAGCCCGCCGGCCAGCGCCAACAACACCGCGACCGTGAGGATCGGGCCGGCGAAGCCGAGCAAGGCGCCCAGGAGCAAGGCGCCGGCCAGCACCCCGGCCAGCAGAGCCCAAAGTAGCTCGCGGCGACCGGTTTGGAAACTGGCCCGAAAGCTCTTGCTCACGGTTTCAGGCCTCAGCATCTGGCAGATCTACTCCTATCCCACAGCTCATCCCACACGACATACGCAGGCATACGCAGGCATACGCAGGCATACGCAGGCATACGCAGGCATACGCAGGCACTTGCTACTGACTCTTCGCCAGAGTGCGCGGAAATCTTTAGGCTTTTCCAGCATGTTGCCATGCCAAGTCGCCTTTGGTGCAGCGGTTGCTCGCTACGGTCGCGGCCCGCTCTCGCTATGAGATTATAGCACAGGCGAAAGATATTGTCTACGCAGCGCGTCTAGACACGGAGGTTGCTAACCGGTGCGACGGCGAAAACTTGCCATAACAGGAGATTGGGGGTATAATTACACGCAGCATTGTGCCCGATTAAGTCCAGTTGACACTTGAACCAGGGGTCCCGTTCGGCCACGGGCGGAAAACCGCTGGCCATTTCTATGCTCGCAGGCATCATCAGGAAAGGTAGTCCATGCGCTCCGCCGTTCACACGATCTCCCGTTCATTGGCCGATTACGTGTCTGCCTGGGAGAACCTTCACGCCCACAGCCCCACAGCGACTTTGTTCAACCACCCACTATGGGCCACGCTGTGGTGGGACCACTTTGGCCAGGAAGGCGATCTGCGCCTGTTCACCGTGGAAGACGATTCAGGCAGTCTCCTTGGTCTGGCTCCGTTCTATGTAGATCGCGACAGGGAGGGACTGTCCCGCCTGCGGCTGATCGGTGGGGTGGATGTGGCCGACTACCTGGACATATTGGTCAGTCCGGGACGCGAGGCAGCCGTAGCCGGAGCGCTGCTAGACCTGTGGGCTGAAGAAGGTGAGACCTCTCCGCAGGCGCTGGACCTGCACAGCATTCCCGAAGGTTCGCCAACACGAGAGATCGTCAGTTCGTGGGCCAATGAGCGGGGGTTCATGTGCCAGGAAGCGGTCGAGGACGTATGCCCGGTGATCCGGCTGCCCGACACGTGGGATGCCTACCTGGCATCGTTGAGCAAGAAGCAGCGGCACGAGGTCCGGCGCAAACGGCGCAAAGCGGAACGTGCAGGTGGTGTATCATGGTTTTCGGTAACTCAGCCTGACCGGCTGCCGGCGGCGGTGGAGGACTTCATTGCCTTGCACCAGATCAGCAGCCAGGACAAGGAAGACTTCATGACGCCCGCCATGCAAGATTTTTTCCGGGAACTGGCGACCAATACCTTTGCCGCGGGCTGGCTCAAGCTGATCTTCCTGAAGCTGGGCGGGCAACTGGTGGCCAGTTATTTCTGCTTTGACTACAAAGATGACATCTTGGTGTACAATTCGGGGTATGACCCTGCGCTGGCCCCTGGCCTGAGTCCCGGCATCGTCCTGATCACTGATTACATCGAGGAAGCAATCCACCGGGGCCGCTCCCGCTTTGACTTTCTGCGCGGGAATGAGGTCTATAAGTTTCGGTTGGGTGCCGCAGCGACACACGTCTACCAGATTACCGTCAATCGCTGAGAGCTGGGTAGATAGCACACGGTCACCGAGAGGGCAAGTCGAGAGGAGAGAGACAATCAACGTGTTTGAGACTCAAGAAGGTACCTGTAATTGCGGGCTGCGTCCTGCGTATCCGCCAAATCAATCACCCTATCCACGCGGTCGGATTGCCATGCTCAGCGTACACACCTGCCCGCTGGCCATTTTGGGCGGCAAGCGTACGGGCGGGATGAACGTGTATGTGCGCGAACTGAGTCGCGAGCTGGGCCGGCGCGGCTGGGCCGTTGATGTGTTCACCCACGCGGAGAATCCCCGTCGCCCCATCGAGGTCGGCATGGCCGGAAACGTACGCGTGATGCACGTCGTGGCGGGCCCGGAAAAGCACATCAGCAAGAACGACCTGCTCCGCCACCTACCCGAGTTCACGGAAAACATGCGCGCCTTCGCCAGAGAGCGAGGGTTCCGGTACGATCTGATCCACAGCCACTATTGGCTCTCCGGACTGGTGGCGCTGGAACTCCAACGCTGGTGGTCCGTGCCGATTGTCCAGATGTTTCATACGCTGGGCCAGATGAAGAATCGGGTGGCCCTGTCCGCCGAAGGGCGGGAACTACAGGCTCGCCTCGACGCCGAACGATCCGTAATCCGTCAGGCTGACCGCCTCGTGGCCGCCACGCCGATCGAGCGGCGGCAGATGATGGAACTGTACGGCGCCGATCCGGGCAACATCTCTGTAATTCCCTGTGGCGCCGATCTAGGACTCTTCCGGCCTATACCCCAGGCCGAGGCTCGTCACGAACTGGGCTTGCCAGACGATCACCACCTGATCCTGTTCGTGGGCCGCATCGACCCCCTAAAGGGGATTGACACACTCCTCAAAGCCATCGCCAACGTCTTGGAGGAAGCGCCTCATTGGCGAGGGCAGGTGTGTGTGGTCATTGTTGGGGGACAGGTTGAGGACAAACCACAGGACATGAGCTGGGAGATGCAAGAGTTGCACGCGCTGCGTGAGCGACTGGGCATTCAGGAAACGGTGACGTTTCTTGGCGCTCAAGATCAGGAGGTGCTGCCCAACTTCTACTCTGCTGCCGATGTCGTGGTGATGCCTTCACATTACGAGTCGTTTGGGATGGTGGCGTTGGAGGCGATGGCTTCGGGTACGCCGGTGATTGCGTCAAACGTTGGCGGTCTGAGCTACATCGTGCGCCACGGCGAGACCGGCTTCCTGGTGCCGCCGCGCTCGCCGGAGGCGCTGGCCGGCAACATCCGGTTGCTCTTGGACGACGCGGCGCGTCGGGAGCGCATGGGCAAGCGTGGGGTGCAAGTTTCCCGGCACTACAGTTGGGGAGTCATTGCCGACCAGATTGAAGCGCTTTATGCAGAGCTTCTGCCGGAACGCTGCTACACACGGTCGAACAACAGGGCAATATCGGCTTCGATGCGCGCGGCCCAGGAACCGGTGTCCTCTCCGTCTGGCACGAGCAGCGCCGCCTTCTGATAGTTCGCGTACGCCTGGTGAGGATCTGCCAGGTAGAATTGGGCGCGACCGATCTTGTAGAATAGAGCGAGCTTCTGCTCCGGCGTCTCCGCTATCTCCAGACAGGACTGATAGAGGTGCAGGGCGCTGTCCAGCCGTTGGGTAAACGTACAGGCATCCGCCAACGCTTCCTGCACACGGAGCAACTCCGACCTCGAGGCGTCGCCCTGCTTCAACAAGTCCAGCGCACGATCCAGGTACCTTCTCGCTTCCTCGTAGGCAAAGAATGCCAGGGCCATCATGCCGGCCCGCGTGGTGTATTGCGCCGCCTTGGGCAAATTGCCACTGGCCAGGTAGTGCTGGGCCAGCGTTTTGATTTCTTGCCTGTCGATGGCCTGTTCCGTCTCCTCTTCCGCCAGGTGAGCGATCCGCTCGTGCAGCCGCTGGCGCGTCTTGCGCAGCAACATGCCGTAGGCCACCTCGCGCACGACATCGTCCACGAAGCGGTACAATTGCCCGCCTTCCTCGTCCGCGACCCGGCGGATCAACCTGCCCGCCTCCAGTTCGGCCATCGCGCTCTCCAGGGTCTCTACGGGCGGGGACAGGGCTTCTAGCATGTCGATGCGAAAGTGAAGGCCGATCACGGCCGCGTACTGGAGAACCGTACGGGCCTCGGGCGAAAGGCTATCAATGCGGGCCGTGATTAGCCCCTGAATGGAGTCGGGGATGACAGATGCGCCGGCTTCGGCGTCCAGCTTGTCCCGTCCTTTCACCCGGTATTCCTTGGCCAGCGTGGCCAACGAGCGAGCACCCTCTACCAAGTAGAACGGGTTGCCGCCGGCCTTCAGAACCAACGAGGTGATCAGTTCCTTGCTGACGATGGCGCTGTCCGCAAGCTCCTCCACCAGGCGCGTACTGTCTCGCTGGTTCAAAGGTTTCACCGCCAAGGAAAGGAACGATTTCTGGGGACGTTGCAAGGCGGACAGTTGCGATCCGGGCCGGCTGACCAACACAAACATCAACGGCAACGGCGAGGCCTGTCCCTCCATGAACGGGATCAACTCGTTCAGCAGGCCGTTGGCCGTCTCCAGCGAGTCGGGGGAAGCATCCTGCCAATCATCCACAATCATGATCGTGGGTTGTTCCCTGGCCTGAGCGAGCAGAATGCGCGTTGTCTCGGCGAAGACGTGCTGCCGCAGTTGCTGCGGGTCCGCGTATTGCAGTCTGCTGTCCGTGGCTCCCCAGCCAAACAGATAGCCCAGCAAGGGCACCATGTCGTCAGCGGCAAAGTGGAGATCACGGAGTCGCCGGCGGATCTTGATGCGGCTCGCGGCGTGGTGCTCGCTCTGTTCTACTCCCAGGCTTTTACGCAGCAGGTCAACCATCGGCTCGTACGTCAGGCTGTGGTGCTGGCCTGCACTGGTTTCCAGAACCAGGACAGCTTGGTTGAGTTCGGTATCGCGGACCGAGCGCATGAACTCTCTCAGCAGGCGGCTCTTGCCGATTCCGACCTCGCCCCAGACGGTGGCGATCTGCGGCAGCCCACCGGTGGCTTTGACCCAGGCACGCGTCAGGGCAGCTAACTCCCGTTCCCGATTCACGAAGGGTCCGCGGAGGCTGGCGCCGGTTTCGCGTTCGGTGACGCGGGAACTCAACCCATATACTTCATAATATTGGACCCGGTCTGTGCGACCGCGCAACGTCACCGGGGGACGGGCGCGGTATTGCACGGCACGCTTGGTCGCCTCATAGATGCTGCCGTCCACGACAATTCCGCCGGGTGGAGCCTCGTGCTGAAGCCGCGCGGCGACGTTGACCGCGTCACCGATGACGGTTGGCCCAGCACGACTCCCCGGCCCAACGGTTCCCCAAATCACACGGCCAGAGCTTATGCCAACTCGTAACTTGACGCCCATGCCCACCCGCTCTTGGACCAGCGATCTCATCTCTTCCATAGCGTCCTGCATAGCCAGCGCCACGCGTACAGCGCGCAGGGCATCGTCTTCGTGGGCCCGCGGCGCCCCGAACAGGAGCATGATACCGTCGCCAAGAATCTTGTCCAGGTGACCGCCCTGTGCCTGGGCCACAGCGAGCAGCCGGTCGTAGATCATGTTGAGCAAATCAATGACATCTTCCGGGTCACTGTGTTCACAGATGGCGGTGAATCCTTGCAGGTCGGCAAACAGCACCGCGACATGTCGCCTTTCGCCGCCGGCCGGCCGCCAGCCGGCCTGGCTCGTTGCGCGGTCCGGCTGCCCACAGGTCGGACACGGGTGCTTGCCGGCAGCGATGCGTTCGCCGCTGCCGACGCTCACGTCGGTCGCGCTCTCGGTAAGGGCCTGAACGTCGTCTGATCGGGTCATTTGTCTGTCCACCAGTTCTCTGGCCGTAAGCGTTCAGGGATTACCCTGGAGACACCTGCCTCAAGCTCTTTTCTGCCACGGATTACACGAATTTTCAAGAATTTCTTGCTTTTTCTGTATCATCTCAATAATCTGGGGCGTCTTGATCCGGCCTTGCTTTTTTCTGCC
>CAZDTE010000136.1:0-8672 GCA_964508275.1 uncultured Ardenticatenales bacterium | reverse complement strand
TTGGGGAACGCCCCCCGGCCCCCAATTCTGGGGGAGCACATGCCCCCCAATTCTGGGGGAACATTCCCCCCAAAGTTGGGGGGTTAGGGGGGCGCGACGTCCTGCTCACCCCGGAATATTGAGATGATACCGAATTTACACGAAAAAGCAAAAAATTAGTGAAAATTCGTGTAATTCGTGGCGAAAAAGGGTTTGAAGCAGGTGTTTCCGGGGTAGCTCCTGAACGCTTACGAAAATAGTTCTCCCAAACAGATTCTCGATGCAGCCCGCAATAGATCGATAAAGCAATCTGCAAGGGAGTTCCTTGGGCTTTTCCACCTCGGTTGAAGACATTTCGCGAATTCTAACAGTCTTCGTGATACCTTTCTGGCAGGTTTATTTCTCTGGAAAAGCCTTACACAGATTTTCAGGCCAAATCATTGGAGTATCTGTGTTTATCCTGCAAATCTGTGTCCGGTCACTCTTTCTCCGACAAGCTGCTAGGTTTGCAGAAGGGTGTCTATGCCTGGAGAGAGTCGGTTGCCCGCGCCGCCTGTTGCGCCGCGCGGATGTTGCACGCCGGTGTGTTCACAGGAATCACGCAGCCGGCGCCGACCATGTACCCGCGACCCTGTGTTTGCGCCAGCGCGTCGCGCACTTCCGCGCCCACGTCCTCCGGCGAGCCGCGCAGGAGCGTCTCCCACTGGCGCAACCCGCCAACCAGGGCTCCAGGGAACCGCTCTCCGGCTTCGCGCAACGACGGCGGCGTGGAGCGATCGTGCCAGTTGATGGCTTGCACCGGGTAATCGGCCAGCAAGCCGAACATAGCGTCCTCGCCGTGAAGGTGCAGCATATTGAACCAGCCATCGCCGGCCGCATCCAGGACCTGCCGGTCGAAGGGCTCGCCGAAGCGCCGGTATTCTTTCTCGCTCATCAGCCGGAACGTGGCCGGCTGAACGGCCAGGAAGATGCCTGCCGCTTCCGTCTGCATGGCGGCTTCGGCGAAACGAGCCACCACAGTGGTGATGATCTGAAGGCCGGTCAGGATATCGCGCGGATTACGCCGCATGTACACGACAAAGTCGTCCCCACACAGGTAACGCGCGACGGTGAGGGGGCTGAACACCGTCTGGATGAAGGGCGTGTCGGGGCCAAGCCCCTCGGCAATGAGACGTAAACAGTGCAATTGACGACCCAGCGCACCCTCGGTCACGTCCAGCCATTCCAACCCGTGCCAATCGTTCGGGGAAAGGATGCGCCGCTGCACGTATGCTCGCGTGCCCTCTTGGTTGCCCCGTAGCTCGGTGCGAACGCCCCAGTCTTCCACACAAAACGAACTGGCCGGTGTGACTTTGACCAGGTCGAAATCGAAGCGAGACTGGAAAGCAAGAGTTTCTCGGGCCAGGTCGGCGGGATTCTGGTCGTCGCCGGGGAAGTGCCGCCAGAAAGCAACCGGCACGCGATCGACCGGTTCGCGGCGAGCCGTGGCTTGTAATCGCAGACGTTTGTTCATAACCGGGTTCGCTACTGGGGGTAGATCTGCTCTCCCTCGTCCGTCTCCAGGATAACGGCCAGTGTGGGGCATCCTTCCGCCGCGGCCAAGAGCAGATCCTCGTCAATCTCGCCCTGGCCGATCACGGTTGATTTGCCCTCGTCGTCCAGGGTAAAGACGCTGGGGGCCTCGGCCACACATTCGCCAACGCCAATACACAAGCGGCGGTCAATTCGCACTCGCATCGAGTTGCTTCTCCTTCAATCATGGTCGATCGGCAACCCGCGAACGCGGTGCCATTCAGTCCAGGAGCCGTCGTAATCGCGGACACGGGGATACCCCATCAGGCGCAGCACGAAGTAGGTATGGCTGGACCGCGCTCCTGTCTCGCAGTAGCAGACGATATCCTTGTCGGGTGTTACGCCTAACGTGCGATAGGCCGCCGCCAGTTCCGGCGGAGAGCAGAGGCGGGGAACCTTGCCGTGCAACAGATTGTCATCCCATGACCGATTGACCGCCCCAGGGATGCGACCATCGCTGAACTCCTGCGGGTAGCGGGTGTCCAGCAGAACTACGTCGGGGTTTTCGATGTTCTCCTGGATCCACTCTGCCGTCGCACCGCAATCGTGACACACCGTCGGCACATAGGCAACCGGCTCCGGCAGATTCACATCGGTCTCTACAGGCAATCCGGCTTCCTTCCAGGCGGCGATCCCGCCATCGAGGATGCACACATCGCGATGCCCGAGGAATTCGAGCGCCCAGAACGTTTGCGTGGCGATCGGCCCCAATCCTTCATCGTAGATAACGACCGTCATGTCACGATCGATCCCCAGATTGCCGATCACCTCGGCCAACTCTGGGACGGGACGCAGCGCGCCGGGGACACCACGCACCGCAGAAACAAACTTGCGCACGTCCAGGTAGACAGCGCCCGGAATGTGGCCATAGGGGTAGCCAACCGGTAGGCCGGCCATCAACACACCAACGTCCAGAATCCGAAGCTGCGGGTTGCCCAGGCGTTCGTGCAGCCAGACCGGGCTCACCAAGAGGTGCGGCCTGGAGAATCCGTGTGCTTCTGCAGCGGGTTTCAAGGTCTGCCTCCCTCTTGGAGGTACAGTTTGATCTCCTGGCGACCAGCTTGCGTGGCCCGAGCCTGTTGCCGCTTGCTCAACGCCTCCAAGGTAACGGCGTTCAACACGCGATCCGTCGCCAGCATGACTTCCTCCCAGACATCGCGGATCGCACAGACATCGTACAGCGTGCAATCCTGGATGCCTTCGCCGACGCAATCTCGGGGAGCGGTTGGGCCTTCCAGGGCCCGCAAGGCCTCCGCCAGGTTGATCTCCGACGGAGCCCTCGATAGCTGGTGGCCGCCTTGCGGGCCACGGATGCTCTGAATCAAGCCGGCTCGACGCAGGATGATCAGAATTTGATTCAGGTAATTCTCCGGGATGTTCTGGCGAGTCGCGATCTGACTGCTTTGCAGCGGGCCCTGTCCGTGGTGGCGTGCCAATTCCAACAGTGCCCGCGTTCCGTATTCGCCTTTTGTAGATATCTTCACCCTAGCCCTCCACAATCAGTGCCACTCTCTATGCTTCCAGCAACAATACACAACCCCGCCAAGACTTGTTTATCAACTTACTTAAGAATATAACACAGTCCTCACGCTTTGTCAAATCATGACGGTCTGGATTTGCACCAAGAGCAAGGGTGGTATCTTCTCGATATTTCGAGGTAGGGACAGAGCCTTGCACCTGCCCCGATCTGCTGAGAAGACACAAACATTTGCCAAAAGAATCCAGTTGTGCTAGAATAGCGCGCGAGTAACCCGTTAGAGACTGTTCACGTTAGGCTTTTCCAGAGAAAAAACCTTCCAGGAAGGTATCACGAAGGCTGTTAGAATTCGCTAAATGTCTTCAAACGAGGTGGAGAAGCCCAAGGAACTCCCTTGCAGATTACTTTTTCGCGGTATTGTGGGCCGCATCGAGGATCTGTTTGGGAGAACTATTCTCTTGGAGTTCCCCTACTTGAGTCTGAACGTGATACGGGCAACGTGTTACGAGAAACCCAATTCGGGGAAAGGAGCTAGCAGCTGTGCTTCGTCAGCAATCCAATACCACCCTACAAAGTATTGAAATGGTCTTAGAAGGAACCGTGTCGTCGTGGTTGCTCAATGGCCTGATCGTTGTCTTGATGGTTTTCGCTTTGGGGCTACCCCCCATTTCGCTGTCCTCTCGTGTCTTCAATCCCGGGTACACAACAATCGAGCGGGATGGTGGTTCCGTTTCGGATCCGGATGGCACGCAACTGACGCTGGGGAGCGGGCCCAGCAAAACCAAGGTCAAGCTGGTCTCCATCCCTCGCCTGGACCTTCTTCAGGGGAACGTAGAACCGAAGACGCTGGATGCAGCCGAGAATCTACCTCCGCACCTGGCCCTCAAGAGCCCGCTCTATCAATTCGACGTCCGCGGCGACCGCTCCACACCTGCTTACCTGACCGTGCCCATCCCGAACGACAGCGAGCCATACGAGACGGTGGATCTGTACACCTGGACGGGCGAGACGTGGGCCTGGTTGCCCAGCAAACTAATCGCCGAGGATGACGTCATCGAGAGTCGGTTGTCTTCCGTGCCAGCATCCGTGGCCATCATGCAGACGGCTGCCCTCAAGCCGCAAGCGGCGGCACAGCTAAACGTGCCGGTGAAGTTGGACGATGGGCTGGCGCTGGCCGAAGTCCGTCCGCGACTGTACTTCATGAACGGGGATGGCTCGATCGGGGAGTCGTTTGCCCTGGCGCCCGACCAGCTACCGGCGGGGGCCACCGTTATCCCTGTCCTGCACAACGTGCAGCAGGGTGTTGTCCGCAGCGACCTGACCGACAACCTCCTCATTGACACCCAGGTCTGGCAGGCACACATCGAGCAGATCGCCGCGCTGGTGAACGGCCGGGCGTACGCCGGCATTGAGATTCACTACAGCGACATCGCTCCAGAGTTGCGCGGCGAGTTCACAACCTTCATCGGCGAGCTGGCTGGCAGGCTGCACGAGGATGGCAAGACGCTGGCCGTCCGTGTGGATGCGCCGACCCAGATCGCCGAAGATCGCTGGGAAACCAAAGCCTACGACTGGGTAGCCATCGGCCAGGTCGCGGACAATCTGGTCATCCCGGCGCTGAAGGCCCCCAAGTCTTATCGCCCCGGCGGTCAGATGGAGGCGCTGCTTTCCTGGGCCGTCGGCCAGGTCGACCGCTACAAACTGCGCGTTCTGCTGCCGGCTGCCAGCTACGAACTCCGGGGGGGGCTTTATCAGCCGCTGCCGTATGACCGGGCGCTCGCTTCCATTGGACGTGTAGTCAATCAGACCGGCGCCACGCTGATCGACCCCGGAGAGACGGTGCAACTGAACGTGGCCGACATGGGCCAACAAGACAGCTTCACCTTCGATGAGGACACACAAGCAGGCCGCTACCATTTCGTGGACAAAGAGGGCAGCGAGCACACCGTCATCTTGCAGAACGCGGCCACCCTCTCCCGCAAGTTGGCTCTACTGGCCCGCTATCACCTGGGTGGTGTGAGCCTCCTGGATGTGCCGCAGAGCGATCCGCGCATTTCCCAAGTCGTCGCCCAGTACCAGGCGGAGGGAGTCGCTCCGCTGGAATCCCGCTTCGCCGTAGTCTGGCAGGTGGAAGACAGCAGCGGCCAACACGTGGCCGGCGAGGTGCGTCCGGTCGCGGAGCCGGCTTTTGCGTGGACGGCTCCGCTCGATAACGGCATGTACACTGTTCGGGCCTCGCTCTCCGATGATGGTGGGGCCACCACCTACGGGGCCGGTTCCCGGATCGCGTTGATCGTCCCCTCACCTACGCCGACGCCCATACCGCCGACGCCAACGCCCCAACCCACAGCCACCCCGAAGCCAAAACCAAAGCCGGCGGCTTCGAGCGGAGGAGGCGGCAGCTCGCCAGCCCCAGCGCCCGCACCGCGCAACACCAACTTTGGCTATGGTATCCAGGCGCACCTGTGGGACCAGGACCACGGGCCGATCGTAAGCTCCGTCAAGGGGCTTGGATTCAATTGGATCAAACAGCAGGTCGAATGGAAAGTCGTGGAGTCGGTGCAGGGCCAGATTCAATGGGGCGAAATGGACCGCATCGCCAACACCATGAACGCGAACGGGATCAACGTGATGTTCAGCGTGGTCAAGGCCCCCGCATGGGCCCGCCCGCCTGGTGCCGACCTGAGCGTCAACGGCCCGCCGGCCGATCTGCAGACATTTGCCAACTTCATGGGCGCTGTCGCCAAGCGGTACTGCGGCAAGGTGCAGGCTTACGAAATCTGGAATGAACAGAACTTGCACTACGAGTGGGGCAATGAACCGCTGGATGCTGGACGGTACGTGGAGCTCATCAAACGGGCGTACTCGTCCATCAAAGCGAATTGCTCCTCGGCAATCGTCGTCAGCGGCGCCCTCACGCCGGCCGGCAATGTGGGCGGCCGCGCCGTGGATGACATGATCTACATGGAGCAGATGTACCAGGCCGGCCTGAAAAACTACAGCGATGCTATCGGCGCGCATCCTAGCGGCTACAACGTACCTCCGGATGCGGACTGGTCGTCGTGGAGCGATCCTGACGCGAGCTTCCGTGGCCCGTCAGATAATCACCACCACAGTTGGGTCTTCCGGGGTACAATGGAAGGGTACCGCAACGTGATGGTGAAGTACGGCGACGGCGGCAAGAAACTCTGGGCCACCGAATTCGGCTGGGCATCTTCGCCAGCTCCGGTGGCGAACTACGAGTACGCCTCCGACAACACTCCTGACGAGCAAGCCCGCTGGACGGTTCAGGCCTACCAGATGGGCAGAAACTGGGGGTGGGTAGGCGTCATGTTCCTCTGGAACCTCAACTTCCAGGTCGTCGCGCCTGGATCCGAGCAGGCCATGTGGGGCATCGTGACGAACGGTTGGCAACCGACGCAGACCTATGCTGGCCTGGCCAATATGCCGAAATGAGCAACAGAACCCACCGTCAACGCAAGACAGATCGTGACGGTATAG
The DNA here is from genome assembly GCA_964508275.1 of uncultured Ardenticatenales bacterium. Classification (GTDB taxonomy): domain Bacteria; phylum Chloroflexota; class Anaerolineae; order Ardenticatenales; family JAADHH01; genus CAZDTE01. The sequence continues at coordinate 2,143 of CAZDTE010000136.1, read as the reverse complement.
ATCGGCGGCTGGCGGCTAACCGGATCCACCTCCAGCACCGGCGATTGTGGCCCTTGCTGGTTGCCGTGATACTCGTTTCGACGGGACTGGCTGCCTGCGTGAAGACGTCACCGGACGCGGCGACTCGCTCGGCCACGGCCACGAAAGCGCTCCGGCCAACCTTCACCGTGGCCCCGGAACTGCGCACCACAACGGTCGCCGTCGCCGCACCCACGTCATCGGGATCGTCCCCAGTCGTTGCACAGCAGGCGGCAACGGCCACACCAGAACCGGCCACGTACGCGATCCAGCCGGGTGACACGATGTTCAGCATCGCCAGCAAGTTTGGTCTCACCGTGGACGAGCTGGCGAAAGCCAACAACATCAGCAACCCCAATCTCATTTCCGTCGGCCAGGTGCTGACTATCCCGGGGCGCGAGGCAGCGCCGGCCCCCACCTCGGCTCCGGCGAGCGCAGCAGCTCCCACACCGAACACGCGACAGCCGGCGGCCCCTCCCGGCCGGATGGCCTCCCCGGAGTATGGCATGCAGGCATTCCTCTGGTGGCGGGCCGAGACCGCCGACCGGGACTTGAACCTGATTCGGGACGCCGGCTTTGGCTGGGTGAAGCAGAGCTTCCCCTGGCGAGAGATGGAAGGGGCGGGCAAAGGGCAATACGACTGGTCCGTGAGCGACCGGGTTGTGGAAATGGCCCACGACCGGTTTGGGCTAGACATTATGGCTCGTGTGGACAGCCAGCCGCAGTGGGCCCGGCAGGGATGCTCGCTGCAGGGGCCGCCGAGCAACTATCAAGACCTGGCCGATTTCTTGCGGGCGATGGCCACGCGCTATCGGGGCCGCATCCGGGCCTATGAGATCTGGAACGAGCCGAACCTGGCGCGTGAGTGGTGCGATCAGCCACCCGACCCCGCACAGTACGCGCAGTTGTTGCGCGTGGCTTACCAGGCGATCAAACAGAGTGATCCGGGGGCACTGGTGATCAGTGCCGGATTGACCCCGACCGGAACCCAGCCGCCGGTTGCCATGCCGGACGACGAATACCTGGATCGTCTGTACCAGGCCATGTCCGGCACGAGCGAGGGGTACTTCGACATGCTGGGGGTCCATGCGGCGGGGTACAACGCGGCACCGGAAGTCAGCCCGGAGGAAGCTGCCGCCGATAAGGCACAGTATGGCGGTGAGCGATTCTTTACCTTCCGCAGAGTCGAAGACTTGCGAGCCATCATGGAGAAGTACGGAGACAATGATACCCAGGTTGCGGTCCTTGAGTTTGGGTGGACGCTGGACGATCGGCCCGATTCACCGTACGCCTGGCACCAGGTCACTGACAAGGAGCAAGCCCAATACTTCGTACGGGCGTACAAATGGGCCGGGGAGCACTGGGCCCCGTGGATCGGCCTGATGAGCTTGATCTATGTCTGCAACCCGGATTGGACCCGCGACGACGAGCAGTATTACTGGTGTATCACTGAACCGATCTACCCGCAGACAATCACGCGTCAGTCCTATGATGCTTTGAAAGAGATGCCAAAATAGCGGCGATTTCGGAGGTCACGACGATCATGGGTGGGACCGTATCAACTGGCGTGCTCTTGGAACGCGAACGCGACGAACTCCTTGAGTCGTTGGGCAATCTCCGCAAGGAGATGCAGTCCGAAGTCGAGTTCGATAGTGACGAGTTCGCCCCCGATCTGTTTGAGCGGGAGAAAACGCTGGCCATCATCCAGACTCTGGAACGGCAATTGAAAGACGTGGAAACCGCTCTGCACCGGTTGGAGACCGGCCAGTACGGGATCTGCGAAAGTTGCGGCGAGCCGATTGAACCGGGGCGCTTGGAGGCCGTGCCGGCGGCCAGTCTCTGCGTGGCGTGCAAGAGCAAGGTTGAGCGTCGCCTTTGATCCCCGCGCGTAAGCGTTCAGGGACTACCCTGGAAACACCTGCTTCAAGCTCTTTTTTGCCACGAATTACACGAATTTTCACTAATTTTTTGCTTTTTCGTATCATCTCAATAACCTGGGGAACGCCCCCCGGCCCCCAATTCTGGGGGAGCACATGCCCCCCAATTCTGGGGGAACATTCCCCCCAATTCTGGGGGGTTAGGCTTTTCCAGAGAAATAAACCTGTCAGAAAGGTATCACGAAGAC
>CAZDTE010000135.1:0-8710 GCA_964508275.1 uncultured Ardenticatenales bacterium | reverse complement strand
CAACTTTGGGGGGCTAGGGGGGCGGGGCCGGGGGGCGTTCCCCAAGTTATTGAGACGATACGGATGGAGGCGGAAAAGATAGAGGTAGAGGTAGAGATAGAGATAGAGAGCTTGGAACATGATGAAGCCTGTCGAGCGGGCAAGCGGATTTCGCGTCCCCGGAGTTCGCTCGTTGACTTTGGGATGCGGCCTTTTTGTCGCCGGGATGCTGGTCTTGCTGCTCCCGTCGCTGGCCCATGCGCAGGGTCCTGTCACCCTTCGACGGGCTTCGGGCATTGACTACTACGTCCGCCTCGACGGAGGATCCACGGATCAGTGTACCGGTTTGGTGGACGCGGCCTATCCCGGCAGCGGGACAGGGCAGCCCTGTGCGTGGGACCACCCGTTCCGCGCCCTGCCGCCGGATGGGTCGCCACGCATCGCCGGCGGCGACACGCTGCTGATCTCGGCGGGCAGCTACCGCATGGGCCTCGGCGCTCCGGGGGCGGATAACTGCGACGCTGACTACCCCTGGGGTTGCTATGTGCTACCCATTCCCAGTGGCCCGGACCCGGCGCATCCCACTCGCATCCTGGGAGCCGGCTGGGACGATGCCTGTTCCAACCCGCCCGAACTGTGGGGGACAGAACGAGCCGACTTCGTGCTCAACCTTACCGGTGCAGACAACATTGAAATCGCCTGCCTGGAGATCACCGACCATTCCGGCTGCGTCGAATTCCACTCCGGCGGCCTGGCCTGCGAGCGGGACACGTACCCCTTCGGCGATTGGGCCGCCGTGGGCCTCCACGCCGAGGACTCGGCGAACGTCTACCTGCACCACCTGGACATCCACGGGCTGGCCAGTGGCGGCATCCACGCCGGCCGGCTGACCGATTGGCTTGTCGAAGACGTGCGCATTGCCGCGAACGGCCTGGTCGGTTGGGACGGGGACTTGTGGGGGGGCAGCGATTCGAACTCCGGCACGCTGACGTTCCGTCGCTGGACCGTCGAGTGGAACGGTTGCGCGGAGACGTACCCCGGCGAGGAGCCGGCCGGCTGCTGGGCCCAGACGGCCGGCGGGTACGGCGATGGGGTGGGCACTGGGACCACCGGCGGAAACTGGATCATCGAGGACAGTCGTTTCCTGCGCAACACCTCGGACGGCCTCGATCTCCTTTATCACACCCTTGGGGGGCAGGTGGTGCTAAATCGAGTGCGGTCCGAAGGCAACGCGGGCAACCAGGTCAAGATTGCTGGCAGCGCGGTCATCACCAACAGCGTGTTGGTGGGCAACTGCGCTTACTTCGAGGGCCAGCCGTTTACCTACAACGTGGATGCCTGCCGGGCGTTGGGCAACACGCTGGAGATCGTCTACACAGGCGGTGAAAACGCTCGCCTCGTAAACACGACCATCTACGGTCAGGGGGATGGGCTGGTCAGCGCCGGCCCGCGCGAAGGGTTCTCGTGTGACGGAACAGAAACGCTGACCGGACTGAACAACCTGTTCTTGGGTGATGACGATTACTTCTCTTCCGGCGACATCACCTTCCTTTTCTACCAGGAGTCTTGCTCAGGGCTCACGTTCCAGGGAGACTATAGCCTGGCCTATCACGTGAAGAACACCGGTGCGCCGTACGTGGATCCGGCGTACCCCAGTGCCCATAACCTTCTGCAAGACCCGCTGGTCGCCGGCCCGCTTTCCGGGGACTCGTTTGGGATGACGCTGACGGCGAGCAGCCCGGCTATTGATGCAGGCACGACCAACGGTGCGCCGGCGCTTGACTTCAATGGCAATCCGCGAGAGGGTTCGCCGGACATGGGCGCGTACGAGTACTGCGCGCTGGCTGGCGATCTCGACGGCGACCGGCAGATCGGGATGGCGGACCTCATGGCTGTGGCCGCCGATTGGCACCGCGTGCCGTTCGATCCGGCGCACGACCTGGACGGTAACGGGGCAGTGGATGTGATGGACGTGATGATTGTCGCGGCCACGTGGGGTGCGCATTGCTGAAGCGGCCCTTGACAACACGAAGGATGACTGGTATGCGGACCAAGCCGAATGAAATTGAGCCTCCTCTCGCCCTGGCGGCGTTCGACCGGGTTCGCCTGGGGCCGTACCGTGTGCGCCTTTCAAACGTGACGTCGCGCGGCTACTTTGAGCAGTTCAACTTCGTCCTCGAACTTACCGATCACAAGGGCCAGCAGCGGGCGGAGCCGCCCCTCTTCGAGGGCATCTACAGCGCTGGGCGACCTACGGTCGGTATCGCCGGCTGGGTTGACGGCGTCTTCAGCAGCCCGGTGCGCTTCGCCGGTAGTACATCCGTCGATCTGGTGCGGGAGGGTCTGGCGCAGCAGCTTTTTTCCCGCATGGGCGAACTGATTCCGCCGAATGGCCGGTTGATGATCGCGTACGAGGCGTTTCATCGTTCGTCGCCGTTGCTGGCGGAGACGAGCGAATGTCTTAGCCGCGGCTTTCCGCCGCTAGCCACGCCGATAGGGGAGCTGCTTTTCTACGCCGACTGTTGGCTGAACATCCGCGACTGGTATATCCCGGAGGGTGGGCGCGAGGGCAACCGCAAACTGCAGGGCAACAAGGCGCTGGATGTCGCGCACCGTCAGCAGCGGGCAGAAGAGGCTTTCCGGCAACTGCGCCATTTCTTGGAGACCACCGGCCCTGGCGACGAAGCGCTGTCTCGAGCTGCACATAGGCGGAGTGAAATGATCGCGGCTGCGCTGGTCGAGCTCACGTCGGATGAATCCCTGGGGCAGGGTTGACGTGATGGTTGCGCCAGAGCTGAGTGACAAGTTGCTGGAAGTCCACCACCGGTTGATCGCTGACTATGGCGATCGGCCCCACCGACCCCGGCTGGCCCCAGTCGATGAACTGGTCTGCACGATTCTCAGCCAGAACACAAACGACGTGAATCGCGATGTGGCTTTCGACCGCTTGAGGGCGCGGTTTCCGGATTGGGTCGCCGCGCGAGACGCGTCCGCCGCCCAGGTGGAGGAGGCGATTCGCCCGGCCGGCCTGGCCAGGCAGAAAGCGCCGGCGATTCAGCGGGCGTTGCAGGCGATCACGCGGGAGTGTGGCGAAATCAGTCTCGACTTCTTGGAGGAGCTGCCGCTGGCGGAGGCCCGCGCCTGGCTCACGAGCATCAAGGGTGTGGGTCCGAAGACGGCGGCCATTGTGCTGCTGTTTGCCTTCGACCGGCCGGCGTTTCCGGTGGACACGCACGTCCACCGGGTGAGTCGACGGTTAGGGCTGATCGGACCGAAAGTCTCGCGGGAGCGCGCTCACGGTGTGCTAGAGGAGTTGGCCCCCCCGGAGACGTTTTACACCCTGCACCTCAATCTGATCACGCACGGGCGGCTGGTCTGCCAGGCGCGACAGCCGCGGTGCGAGAGCTGTGCGTTGCAGGATTTGTGCGACTATTTCGTGGCGACGCGTAGCCATGCGTTAGAACGTTAGGCGCTTAGGGCGTAAATGTATCATCTCAATAACTTGGGGAACGCCTTGCATGTTCCGTCGCTTTACGCACCACGTCCTCACGTTTCACGCCGTTCATCATTCCGCGTTCCGCATTTCGGGGTCGCTCGGCGTGGGCCGGCAGCGACTTTCGGCGGCTGTTTCTGCGTGCGGGGCCGCGTGGGCCGGCAACCTCGGCTGAGCGGGTGCTCGCTGAAGGGTGTCAGATGCCAGCGGCTAGGCGGCCAGGCGCGTTGAGCCGCCGACATCCCGCCGGCGCACGGTCTTCCTTGAGCGATCGCCCGGCTGTTCCCGTTTTCCATCAACGACTCTGACAGGATCATGAGCATCCTCCTTCTGTTCTGGCGGCGCGGTTTCTGACTCGTACTCCCAACGCATCCCCAGGTACTGCACAACCGACTCAAGCGCGGCGCGGTAGCCGGCCACGTACGCTTCTGCCGGAGTCTCAATCTCCGGGTTATCGCCGATCAATTTTAGGACCTCGGACACGGGCAGTTCGATTGCCGAGACGATATCCTCGATTTCCTCCGCAAACCACAAATCCAATGGCATATTTCCTGCTCCTTCCCTGCTTGGCTCGGAAGCGGGCTACGCTGTGGTGGAACGTGGCTGCCGAAACAAACGTCTTGGGCTTTGGTCAGTCTCGTCCTGGGACCCGGTGGCAATGGCGGCAGCGCGGTTGGTAGAACTGTGCGCCGAGGAGGATCACCGGGTCGTCGTACGATGCCAGGCGGCCATGCATCAGGCGTTGGCTACGACTGCCGACGTGGCCACAGACCTCGCAGATGGCCCTCATCTTGCGCACTTGATCCGCAATACTGATCAGTAGGGGGATCGGCCCAAAGGGCTCGCCTCGGAAGTTCATGTCCAGGCCCGAAGCGATCACCCGCACGCCGCGATCGGCGAGGATTTGGCACACGTCGGCGATTCCCCAATCGAGGAACTGCACCTCGTCGATGGCGACGGCGTTGGTGGATGCGGGTAGCAGCGATAGGATTTGGCTCGAATTGTTGATGTAGGTCGCCTCGATCTGGCTTCCGTCGTGCGACGTCAACGCACGCTGCCTGGCAGGAGCCTGAATCGACAGGGCGGATGCGCGGAACACACGGACGTTCCAGCCGGCCCAATAGTATCGCTGCATCTGGCGGATCAGGTATTCGGTCTTGCCACTGTACATGCTGCCGCAAACTAGCTCAATTCCCCCAATTTCTCTCGTGTGGTAGTTCATCATCGTTGGTCAATAATCCTCAGAATCTACGGAACAAAGCTCCCGCAGCCGCCCCCGGGTGCGGAAATCGTCGATCGCTGTCTTCAAACCCCTTCCATCGTCAACGGCATCTGGTACAGACCGTTGCTGTTCGTCAGGTTCTGTGGGCCAAGCAGAGGACGGGCGACCGACAGGATCTCGTCGGTCACGGCCTCTGCCGTCTTCTCGGCGCAGCTGATCACGGCCCAGCGTTGCCCGTTTTCGGAGCAGTCGGCCGCCAATTTCAGGTATCCGTCACGAGCGCGCTGGTGATAGTCAAACAGGCGGTACTGGAAGATCTCGCGCGGCGCCTGGCCGAACCAGGAGCTGACTTTACGGCCCAGGGCAACCTCGACCGGTAGGTCAAGCAGAATTGTCAGGTGAGGCGAGAGGCCGCCGGTGACGTAGTTGTTCACCCCCTCGATCTGTTTCCGGCCCAAGTGGTCGCAATAGTGTTGGTAGACGTAGGTAGAGGCCTCGAAGCGGTCGGTGACCACGACTTTGCCGGCGTTCAATGCGGGACGGATTACCTGGCTCACGTGGGAGGCTCGGGCAGCCATCACCAGGAGCAACATGGACTTGCGGTTCGCCAGCTTTGCGACCTGGCCCTGCGTTTGGATCAGGCCACGAATCCGTTCGCCCAGCGCCGTGCCCCCCACTTCCCTGGTGACGGTCACATCGTACCCGTGCTCTAGCAGCCAACTGGCCAGGGCTTTCACCTGGGTGGATTTACCCGCCCCGTGGATGCCCTCGATGGCTACGAATAGGCCCCTGCGCTTCTTGGCACCTATTCGGCGCGTGCCGGCCCGGTTCCCCACCATTTTCATCCCCGTTTTCGTTTCTCCGATCAAACGGTAAAGCAATACACCGTTCAATCAACTATTATACCACAAAATTCAAATAAATGCAATACCCATTTGGAGCGCATAGTTTTACCGGGCATGGTATGGTTTTCTGCACATCGGACACCGTATTGACAAACCTCCCTTTTCATGATATAACAATGGAGAAGTCCGCATCGCAGAAAGCGACAGCTCCCCGTTTGCCCGAGAAGGGCCGTTGCAGAGGAGAATCCCTTGGCAACATCTTTACCCTGGCTTCGCCGTCCGCTTGACCTCCGTTGGTGGTACGCAGCGGTCCTCGTCGCGATCTCTTTGCCCTACTTGCCTGTACTGCGGGCCGGTTTCGTGTGGGACGACACCATTTTTCTGCACGATTTGCCGGTCTACCGCCAGGCAGGGAGCTGGCTGGCGGCGTTGCGCCAACCGTTCGTGCTTTCCCCCAACTACTTTCGCCCCCTGTCTGTGTTCACCTTCCTGGCAGACCTGCGCTTGTGGGGACTCAACCCTTTCCCTTTCCACCTGACGAACCTTTTGTTGCACCTGCTCAACACGGCCCTGGTTATGCTCCTGACACACGAGCTGGTTACCGGAGAGTCAGCCAGCGACCGGTCAGCCCGGTATTTGCCTCTGCTGGGCGGACTGCTCTACGGCCTGCACCCGGTTCTGGTGGAGAGTGTGGCCTTTATCTCCGGGCGGTTCGATTTGCTGGTGACCACGTTCTTGCTCCTCGCCTTGCTGGCCGACCTACGCTGGCGCGCACGTCCCCTGCGGCGGGCGACCGGCGTGGCCCTGGCTTTCCTGGCCGCCGCGCTGTGCAAAGAGATGGCTGTGGCCTTCGGCCTGGCCCTGCCGGCCTGGCACCTGGCGACCACTGATTCCCAGAGGGAAACGATCCGACCTTCCACCAAGGCACAGAAACACAAGAGCCAACCGAAGAAGGCCTCCTCCCGGCCTTCTGGCGACGCGTTCGCCGGGCGCCTGAAGCTGTGGCGTGCGCACCGCGCCGTCTATGCCGGGCTGCTGGCCGGCGGTGTGATCTACCTGGCACTGCGAGCGGCCTCCCTGGGAATGCTATACTGGCCCGGCACGGGCAACCCGCTTCCGGTGGGTACGCCATGGCCGCACCTGTTGCTGGTGGGTCAATCGCTGCTTGCCTATCTGCTGCTCCTGCTTTGGCCCTTCACTACCCTGATGCCGATTCACTTCACGTCGCTGCCCGTGCCCCCGGGGGGACCGGCTGTGCTGCGGCTGGCCCTGGCCGGGATCAGCCTGGGCGCGGTTGCCTGCGTGACCCGCCGCCACCCGCGAAGCGGCTGGTTGCTGGTCGCCGGCCTGCTGGCCCTGCTGCCGGTGATCAACCTGCTGCCCCTGGAGCTGGGCGGCGGAGCCTTCATCGCCGAACGCTTCCTCACTTTCCCGCTGGTCTTCTTCGCCCTGGCCATGACCGTGGGCCTGCGCACCCTGTCACGGCAGCTCATCATGACCGGCGTTGGTCTATGGCTGGTCGGGGCAACGCTGACCGTGGCCCTCACCGTGCCCCATTGGCACAGCGACCTGACACTGTGGCGCTGGGGGACCGCCCGTGCCCCGCAATCTGCTGTGCCTTATACAAACTTATCGAAAGCGTTGACCGAGGCCGGAAATCCTGCTGCCGGCCTGACCGCTGCCGAAGATGCGCTATCCCACGATCCGCAATCGGCCAACGCCTGGAATCACAAGGGGTTGGCGCTATTCCATCTGGGCCGCTATGCCGAGGCCGAGCAATCGTTTGCCGAAGCGACGCGCGTGGAGCCGGACAGTTTGTTGTATTGGAACAACCTGGCCGGCGCCCTGCGCGAGCAGGGCCGTCTGCAGGAAGCAGCGGCTGTGCTGATCGAGGAGGTGCTGGCCCGCAGCGACCTGCCGGTGGCGCATCTCAACCTGGGGATCGTCTACCTGCGTGCCGACCGGCCGGACCTGGCCGCCGAACACTTGCAGATTGCCGCGCAGCGCCTGGCTCCTGACCAGGCTGCCGAAGCGCAACGCCTGCTAGAACAGACGGCCAACCCGGCCCTCTGGCTACGCCTGGGTGACCTGTTGCTGAATAACGGCGAGGCCCAGGCCGCCCTGCGCGCTTTTGAGCAGGCCGAACGGTTGGGCGCGCCAGTGGCAGATGCCCGCCTGGGCGGCAGCGCGGCGCTGATCCAGTTGGACAAGCTGGGCGCCGCCGAGGCGCTGTTGCAGAGCGTGCTGGCCCTGGCCCCAGAGGACGCGCAGGTCAGCGCGCGGGTCCACAACAACCTGGGCGTGGTGGCTCGCGAACGCGGCGACCTGGCCACCGCCCGCGAACATTTCCGCCGCGCCGTCGAGCTGGCCCCGGACTGGGCTATCCCTGGCGAGAACCTGGCGGATGCGCAGTAGGGGCAGACCTGAGTGCCCGCCCACGGAAACGATGAACGCGGAACGATGAATGAGGAACGGGGGATAGAGAGGAGAGTCGCGCAGGGGCGTGGCCTGAGTGCCCGCCCGCTTCACGCGTTACGCATTACGCATTACGATACGAAAGGAGAGTCTCGAATGACACGCAAGGCTTGGTTCAATCTGTTGGTGGTTTGTGGTCTGTTGCTGGTGTTGACCGGCAGCGTGGCGGCGCAGGGGCCGGCGCCACAGGGGGAAATGAGCGTCCAGGCAGCGCTGGGTACGGCCTTCAGCTACCAGGGCTACCTGGAGGACGGCGGCGTGCCGGTGAACGGGACGTGCGATCTCAAATTCGGGCTGTACACCGCGGCCAGCGGCGGTTCGATGGTGGGCTCGTTGCTGACGAAGACGGGAGTGACGGTAACGGATGGGACGTTCACGGAGCAGTTGGACTTCGGGGCCAGCGCGTTCGGCGGCAGCGCGCGCTGGTTGCGGGTGCAGGTGCGCTGCCCGAGTGGGAGCGGGAGCTACACGACGTTGATCCCGCGGCAGGAGCTGACGCCGGCGCCGTACGCGCTGTACGCCAGCAAGGTGGGCGCGCACGACCACTGGGGGGAGAGCTGGAGCGGCAGCGACACGGGGCTGACTCTTTCTGGTGGAAGCACTGGGGTGGACGCCTCGGGCACCATCGTCGGCGTGAAGGGCCGGTCCGATTCGTCGTACGGCCTGGGCGTGTACGGCTACGCCAGCGCCACCAGC
>CAZDTE010000134.1:0-8712 GCA_964508275.1 uncultured Ardenticatenales bacterium | reverse complement strand
GGGGGTTAGGGGGGCGCGACGTTCTGCTCACCCCGAATTATTGAGATGATACTCTTTCAGACAATAATACGAGCAACCGTCCCCGCCGGTTGCGGTCGCCCCGGTCGCTTGCTCAACCCACAGCGAACGAGTTCGGAAAACGCACGGCGGCGGACGATGAGAGCCCTTCATCGGCAATCGCGCTGGCGACTTAACTCGACCACGGGATGTAAGTCGCCCAGCGCTCCAGCAAGCGGGGCAGCATGTTTCGAAAACTGGCCGCTTGCTCTTCGAGCAGCGCTTCACGACCTGCTTCGCCCAGGGCGCTTCCGGTTTCCAGGAAAGCGGCCAACCGGGCATGGTAAAGCGGAAACAAGGCTTCGATCACCCGGTCCGGATCGCCATCTCCTTTGTTATAGACGACAAAGAAGTCGTACACGATCTGGGCCCACAAATCCGGTGGGAAGGTGTAGGGCTCATTCACGAAACTCTCTCGCACATTGGCCAGGGTCTCCGGCAGGAGGATGCGGGGCCAGACGCTGTTGATGTAGCGTCCAACGCCTTTGTGAGCGGCAGCCAGTACCGGGGCCGCCGGTGGCCAGGAGTTCGAGGCCGCGTGAGATCGAGGTGGCCACCGGCCGTGCAAGGGGATGGGTAGAGGGTTCGTACCCTCCCGCCATCGCCGACAGTAGAGCCAGGCCAGGCGAAAGAGGGTGCCCATCTGCTGGATGAACTTCCCGTTCGCGGGACCGCGGCCGGGGGACTGGTGGATGCGCTCCCCAAGTCGCACTTGCCCCAGCTTGAAGCCGTCGAGTATGGCGGTGGTCGTGAGCCACACGTTGATGCCGGCCCGCGCAACGTCGGTTTCCCACACGTCTTTGGCACTCATCCGGCCGGCAAGGAAACCGCTCACGGCGAATTCGCCGGCCAGGGGCGTGCAGAGAGTGTTGCCGAACAATGATTGGAGGAGCGGAGCTGCCAGCAGGTCGTTGCTGCCTGCCAGAGGGCGCTGGTAGAAGTAACGCGGGACGATCATGTCATATTCGCCGGAGAGCACCGGGCCCACCAGGGCCGGAATCCAATCGGGTTCCATGCTGGTCACGTCTGCTTCGACGACAGCACAAGCTCTGGCCCCCAGAGACACAGCGATCTCCAGAATAGAACGGATGGCACTGCCTTTTCCCGGCAGTCCGTAGTAGCGCGTTCCAACCCGCCGAACCGTCGAAGTCACCGGTGTGGCCATGGCGATCTCCAGAGTCTGGTCGAACGAGTGGCCGTCTGTGCTGACGAGGACCGGATCCAGGTGACGGAAGTGTTGGTCCAATCCTTCGGCAACGACCTCGACGACCGCGCCCACGGTGTTCAGGTTCCGGTAGCTGGGTATTCCGACAACCACCCGGGCAGGGTCCATGGTGGAAATCAGTCTTCTGGTTTCTGGCGGCAAAGCTGTTTCGTACATACGGGTACGCCTTATTCCTCAGTCAAGAAAGTTACCTACGAACGACTGCGTGCAAGCCGCCAAGGACAAGAATGGAGCAATGTCTCTCCCCCCTCCGGCTCCCTCCGCTGGGGGGAGTGGAGGCCGGTCGGCGGCTTCTCCCAGTGAGGGGACCGAGGGGGGACGAATCGTCTGCTTTCATAACGGATTCTTCGCCTCCGCTCCGGTTTGACAGGACATCAATTCACAGTTTGTAGAACCCTAGCCCAACGAGTTCAACGCCTCCTCAACCGCGGCTGCGGGCGCTAGCTTCCGTTGCAGCAAATCTTGCAAGGCCCGTTGTACCGCGGTGCTGGCCTCGACGGCCGCCGCAGACGAGGGGCGAATCCCTGCTGCTTCGAGTTGCTCGTTCAAGAACGCGCCGTATTCGTCATCAGGGACGGCCAGTGTCAGCGCGGAGCGTGTGGCCGGAAGGTGTCCGAGTTGCTGGCACCACTGACCCAAGATGCCTGGATTCAGTAGCCTGGCCAGGTACTGACTAGCGGCTTCGCGGCGTTCTGAATCGTCGGTGACCAAGCCAATGCTCCATCCTCGGGCCAGGGTAACCGCGCGACCATCCAGGGTGGGCAGGGCGGAAAAGCTGGTCGTTTCTCGCCGGAGCCCGTCTTGGAGGAAGCGGCGCGAGCCCACGGTGGTCATTGCCGCCCCTCCTGTCAGATACGCTTTCCAGGCTTCATCGCTCGTCCCGATCTGTAACGTGCTCGACGGCACGACCCCTTGGGCAAGCGCATGAGCGTAGAAATTGAACACTTGCGTTAGCGAATCTTTGTTCAGCGAGGCTTCTCCGGTGGCGTTGATCAACTGCCCGCCAGCAGCCAGGTACTGGATCATGGTTGCGTCGTTCAGTTGCCCGTCCTCACCCGCCGCCGGGAAAAGGAAACTACCGTCCTGCTCCAGGATATCCTGCCAGGTGGACGGGGCGCGATCCACGACCGCCGGATCGAAGGCCAAGTGCTCGATGTCCACCGCCAGGCCGACAGCCAACAGTTTGCCGTTCACCACGCTGGTGGTGGCAAACCCATACATATCCTGCACGATTTCGGGCGACAAGGTGTTGTCCAAGGGGTACAGCAATCCGTTCTGGATGCCGGCCTGCACCTGATCTGTTGGGAGAACCACCAGGTCTGGCAAGATGCTGGGGGCCACTTCGCGGGCGCTGCGCAGGAAACTCACCAGCCCCGCCGGGCCACGCACGGCTTTGCGCGCATAGCGGATGCGGAGGTTCTCGTGTTCTGCCTGAAACTCGTCGCCGATGGATTGCAGAGCCAGGAATTCCGTCTCGGCGTCCTGGCCGTTGAAGGTATCTGGAATCCAAACTGTCAAGGTGATCACGCGCTGTTCTGAAGTAGCTGTGGGGACACCGGTGTCCGCCGTTGCCGGAACTGAGGGAGATGGCTGGACCTGAGTGGAGGGCGCTGATGTGGCTGTTGGCGCATTGCCACTCAGAATCGGGAAGCTCGTACACCCCACGGCCGCAGCAATCACCAGGATCAAACCACCCGCCATGATGGCTCGAAACCACGTGCCAACGAAGCGGGGTTCGCTGCCGAGTCCGCGAATTGTGTTTCTGGAGCTCCGGACAGTCAAATCTGCTATATCTCCACCTGGGTGCTGCACGATCGCACGCGTCTGCTCGCAGCATATTATAGCACAAAACGCTCATTTGACCAGTCGTCTGGAGATCTGCAAACTCGCAATGGCGGAGGCACTGGCACTAAGGGAACTCCAAGAAAATAGTTCTCCCAAACAGATTATCGATGCAGCCCACAATAGATCGCAAAAGCAATCTACAAGGGAGTTCCCTCAGGCTCCCCCCACGGGTTCATGCGAATGCCCTTGATTCTACCACAGAAGCCGGAAAAATGCACAGGAACGCACCAAACGGTCGTGTATACAATTCGGTGGAAAGTGAAGGTTGTCTACTTTTAGAAAGTTGGCAACCTTTTCCCACCGAAAGCGATACACTACGCACCAAACGCCGACCCACTGGGCCGGCGTTTGGTTGATCGGCCTGCCAGGGGCGGGAGTTACTGACCCCAGTGACCGTGGCGACCGCGGAACGGTCTGGCATTTCCGGCGTCCTGGTAGTCACAGACGCCATCCCCATTTTCGTCCACGAGGCTCTTCCCAGGGAAGTGGCCCTTTGGCGACCACGTACTGTTCACGCGCTCGGTGACGTTCGTGCGCATCTTCTCCAGCATGTTGTCGACCTGTTCCTGAGTCAAGCGGCCTGCCTCCACGGCGGCAGCGAGGCGTTCGGCCTGCGCGTCGATGACCGCGTCAACGATCGCGTCCACAGCTACACCCTTCTCGGCGGCCACATCGGCGATGCTCTTGTCCGTCTGCAACTCGGCAATCAGCTCCTCTGTCGTCAGGTCGAGTTGTTCCGCCGCTACGGCGATGAGCGAGTTGCCGGGCCTACCGAAGTGCCCGCGCATCCCGAACCCGTGCCCACCCGGCCCGCGCTCCGGCCCAAAGCCGGGTGTCGGTGTGCCGGTGTCGGGCCCCTGTGCTCCTACCGCGACCACGCCAACCAAAGCCAGTGCCACAGATACGATCATACCCACAACAATCATCCTACGTTTCGACATCTGCTACTGCTCCTTTCGCCATAAATAGTTGGTTTCTCGCGCCATCTGGCCAATCGTGGCCAAACGGGCTTCCATTCGTCTGCAAAGAGTATACCAAGAGAATGTGGAGATCGTGTGCAGAAACTGCGAAGGAGAGGTAAACGTTTCGCAGATCGCGATTTGACAACGGCGTGTCCTTGGAGTAGGATCTCCAGGTGATGGGATCCCTGTGGCTTGCCCAGGTTTGGGCCAACGTTCTGTTGCGCATTGCCAGCTTCTACGTCGGGGCGTGGCTGGTGAGTCTGCTTGCGTGGCGGCTGGCCGACACGGTGCTGCACCTGGGGTTCTTTGCGCCCAAACGGCGTCGCCCACGCCCGCAGCGCCGGGCCACGCTGCGGAACCTGATCGCCAGCGCGATCCGTACGCTGGCGCTGGTGCTTGCCACATTGGCTGCCGTGGGCCAGTTCGCACCGATGGAGACGATGGTGTGGCTGGTCGGGTTGTTCAGCGTTGCCTTTGGGCTGGGCGCTCGTCCGTTGGTCAGCGACTTCATGACCGGCATATACCTGATCTTCGAGGACACATTCAGCGTGGGCGACAAGATCGAGGTGCTGGAGATCGAAGGGGTAGTCGAAGCCGTCAACCTGCGCACAACAACGCTCCAGGGCCCGGCCGGTGACATCTATGTCATTCCGAACGGCGAGATCCGCATGGTGCGCAACTTCAGCCGGGGTCGCTTCTCCCGCGCTGATATCAGGCTACGGCTTGCGGCCGGCGATCTGAAGAACGCCCTGCCGCTACTCTCGGAACTGGGCCGCGAGGCTGTGCGCCTACTCCCTGAATTGCTTGAGCCCTGGAAGGTAATCACCGAATCGGGGGTGGTCGGCGAACACGCGGAGTTGACCCTGGTCGCCAAAGCGCGTTTCGGCGAGGCCGCCGAACTGCGTCCGCTGCTTCTGGCGCTGGTGCAAGAACGCCTGGCCCGGGCCCACATCGAATTGGTGGACTGAGTCCGCTATCGGCGATCAGTCCCCTTGGATTCGGCCACTACCACCGGCCCGGAAATCGTGCGACGCAAATGGGTTGCAGCCCACAGTCTTCCATAGCTGGTGCCGGAAGGTGCCGCACGCAACCACGACGTGACCGACATCGCGCCGACGCTGCTGGACGTGATGTTTTGATTCTCCCCCGTCAGGAAGCATCAGGCCGTCAAGTCCTCATGGCCCAGTCCGGCTTCTCTGGCCCAGATGACTGCCTGTGCCCGGTCGGCCACCTGCAGCTTGCTGAAGATGTTCGTAATGTGGTTGCGCACGGTTTTGGGGCTGATGACTAAGCGCTGGGCGATTTCGGTGTTGTTGAAGCCCTGGGCGATCAAATCGAGGACTTCGCGCTCACGGTCGGTGAGTTCGGGGAACACTTGTGTAGGCACAGGCGGCTTGGGCGTGGCTTCCAGATTCCGGAAGAAATTCGCCAGCCGCGCTGCAATATCTGGCCCAAAAAGCACCTGTCCGCTGGCCACAGCGCGGATCACCTGCAACATCTCGTCGTGTCGAGCACCCTTCAGCACATAGCCGCGCGCGCCAGCCCGCATGGCAGCAAATATCGAAGCACCATCTTCAATCATGGTCACAACAACGATACCGACATGCGGATTGGTATGGAGAATGCGACGCGTAGCCTCAATGCCCTTGACGCCAGGCATATTAATATCCATCAGCACAATGTCCGGTTGCAGCTTCGTCGCCTGTGCAATCACTTCTTCGCCTGTTGCGGCCTCTCCCACAACTTCGATACCGGGGATCGCGCTCAGCAATGCGCACAACCCTTCTCGGAACAAAGCATGATCATCAGCGATCAGAATGCTAATCTTGTCCATCAGAAATCATCTCCTGATATTCAGGCAGTGGCAGGCGGGCAATCACACGCGTGCCGCCGTCTGCGACTGGCTCAATCTCACACGTTCCACCCAGTTCCTCGGCGCGCTCACGCATGGACGCTAGTCCAACCCCCGCCCGCAATTCTCTTGGCAAGCCAATGCCATCGTCGGTGATTTCTAGTTGCAACAGGGACATCCCCTTGTGGGTGCCTGCTCCCTTGTGCATTTCCCCTCCCGATTGAGCGAGCGAGAGCCGGATGACACAGTTTCGAGCCTGAGCATGGCGGGTCACATTGGTGAACGCCTCCAGGGCAATGCGGTAAGCGGCCACTTCCACAGCAGCAGGCAAAGGGGACAGACCAGAAGGCAGTGCTTCAACCGTGACGCGCAATCTCGTTGGTTGGGACGTGTCACCACCAATCATCCCACCTGCATAATCACGAATCGCCTCCACCAAGCCAAGCTCGTCAAGCGCCGGAGGACGCAAGGCATATACCAGGCGACGGATGTCGGCGACCAGGGTCTCATTCTGGACCATTAATTCTTCCAATAAGGCATTGGCTGCAGCCGGGTCTTGTTGTGACAGTTGCTGGACAACGGCCAGATTGAGGCCCTGGCTGGCTAGTGCCGGGCCAAGACCGTCGTGCAGGTCGCGGCGCAGGCGGCGGCGCTCCTCCTCGCGGGCAGTCACCAAATGCTGGCGGGAGCGCTGCAAATCGGTAGTCAGGCGCACGGCGTGGGCGACAGTGCCGGCCTGCCGGGCAACGTTGCGCAGCAACCGTTTTTCGGCTTCGGTGAATTCTTCGCCGAGCGCGCGCGGAGCGCAGATCAATTGACCGATGGTTTCGGCCTGATGGGTGAGTGGTAGTATGAAAGGGTCGCTCAGGGGGAGCCCGAAGGAGGAAACGATTTCGAACCCTTCACCTGCTTTCATCGCGATGGATACGTGCGGCAGCTTCAGCGCATGGGCCAACGTCTCGACAATCGTCTGGAGTCCCGCTTCGGGGGCTAGAGTCGCGTCCAGACGTCGGCCCAGGCGGGAGAGCACGGCGTAGGGATCGTCGCGCTCGCCGTACATCAGCCGGTTGACGCCGCGCTGCAGGCGTTCGCGCAGGGGTTGAAAGATGACGGCGACCAGGCCGGTGGCGAAGAGGGAGATGGTAAGATCAGTCATAGGGTGCACATTCCCTGGTACGTGGAAGAATGTACCTAAATAACCAACGACGAACACGTACATGCCGACGACGATGGCTGTGAGCGCGCCGTAGACCAGTGTGCGGTTGATGACCAGGTCAATGTCAAACAGGCGGTGACGCAAGATAGCTACAGCCAGCATCAGAGGGAACGGCAACACCAACACCCCCAGCGCGTTTGGGCTGATAATATTGTGTCCAACAACAAGCGGCGGGAGTATCCACAACACCAGGCCGCCACCCCCGGACACGATAGCGGCAAACGCTACCCAGCGGATTTTTCGGCGGGAGGTGGCATCACGATTTGTCCTGTAACCCCAGATCACGACGATGACGGTAAGTGCCAGGTAGACCGATTCGAGTGCGCCAGTGCCTAGACTCCATCGTCCAAGCCAATCTAGTGTGTTCGATGCTCCGGGCCACACAGCCGCAAGGTATGCCGGGAAAAGTGCGTACGGCGCCACGTAAAGGAATGGGATTATCCAGGGGCGATCCAACACGACAGGGAGCGGCCGGGGGAAGATCAGGGCAAAGTGCAACCCGGCGATCCAGAAAATAATGTAAGCACCGAAAGCAGTAGAGTTAAACAGCCAGAAACCGATTCCATTGACAATATCACTTACTTGTAGGCCGAGCGACCAGGTCGTGGAGCCTAATACGCCCGAAGCCCAAAGGAGTAACACCCTGGCCGCGCGATCGTCGCGACGGCGGAGAAAGACGAACGTGGCGATCAGTTGCGACACCAGCGCGAAGAGGATCGTGCCCCAGTTCTTTTGCAGAATAGCGCCGAATGGGTATTGGCCCAGCGTGACCGCGACGTCCAGTCGCTGTCCGTCGCGCAGCACTGTGTAGGTGATACTCTCACCGAACTGCCAGCTTGGGCGCGGCGTGCCTGGGTCGAATAGAGCCTGCGCCCACGACTCCATACTCCGTCCGGCGACAGCGACGACGACGTCCTCCTTTTTAAGTCCGTTTGGCTGCTCGCGGAGAGGCGTCACCACCACACCATCGGGCAGCCACGCCTTTTCTCCCGGCTCGAGGCGTGTGCCGTCGGAGGGGCTTGCCAAGTGTAACAGTACGAATGCGCCGGCCGGCGATAGAATGGCCAGCGAAATCAGCAGCACGGCCAAGCTATTACGATTCCATGGTTTCATCGTGTCTCAATTATACTGCTTATACTGCAATTATGCCAGGTCAGCCAAACTGCCGATATCCGCGTTATTCCTCCGTTCTGATTTCTCAACGGTCGGTCACTTGCGCAATACCTGGAAGCGGGAGGGTGGCCCACAGTCTTGAACACGCTACCCCTGGTGAGGTCCGTCAGGCGCTGGCCTAAGCCTGGGCTTCCAGCAAATCCTTCAGGTGGGCGAAATTGGTTTTGAACTGCCGCTGCATCATGCGGACGGCGAGCGGCTCGGCCAGCCTGAAGAAGCCGCCTGTCTCCGCCTCGGCCACGCGAGTGACCTTTGTGCCACCCGCGACCGACTCGAAGGTGTAATTATCCTTGCTTGCCACAGGTCCCGAGGTGGACTTGATCGCGTACTTCCTGTTCAGCTCGTACTCGACGACCTCCTGGGTGCTCTCGGCCCGCCGGCC
>CAZDTE010000133.1:0-8769 GCA_964508275.1 uncultured Ardenticatenales bacterium | reverse complement strand
AGGCCGGATCAAGACGCCCCAGATTATTGAGATGATACGTATTGTGGGCCGCATCAGAATCTGTTTGGGAGAACTGTTCTCTTGGAGTTCCCTAAGTTTGACTCAGGCTTCCCGTTCGGACCAGGCCGCTTGCACCAGCGCGGGCAACACCTGACCGGATGGCCCAGGCAGGGCATAAGTCACGCGAGCGGTCAGCGGCGTGGACTGCGGGTTGATCTCCACGGTCACAGCGCCCCGCCGGATCGCTTCGTAGGGCAGCGCGGCAGCCGGTTGCACCGCAGCAGAGGTGCCGATGGAGAAGAAGAGATCGCACGACCGGGCCGCGTGTGCCGCCGCCTCGATGGCACCTTGGGGTAGCGGCTCGCCGAACCAGACCACATCGGGCCGCACCAGGCCGCCACAGTTCGGGCAGCGCGAGGGCACGTCGTCCGTCTCCGCCCGATCCTCGACGAGCGTGCCTTCTTCGGAGCAGACGGTGCGAGCAATGTTACCGTGCAGTTCGATCACACCACGGCTCCCGGCCCGCTGGTGCAGCCCATCCACGTTCTGGGTGATCAGCGTGAACTGCGGCACACGCTTTTCGATTTCCACCAATGCCCGGTGGCCGGGGTTCGGCGTGACCTCGGTCACCAGTCCCCGCCGCCATTCGTACCATTCCCACACCCGTTGTGGGTTGCGCAGGAAAGCCTCCGGCGTAGCCAGCTCCTCTGGGCTGTACTTCGCCCACAGGCCGGTCTGCGCATCGCGGAACGTGGGCACGCCACTCTCTGCCGAAACGCCAGCGCCGGTGAGTACGGCGACGTGGCGCGCCTTGCGCAGCGCTTCAATCAAACCTGCTGGGATGTCCGTTGTGCTCATGGCCGCAGCCTCCATGACTGGCCCTGCACGGAGTGAACTCGCGACCTCATACCGTAAGCGCGCTCAATCCCGTGCAGGGCGGCAGCGTTAGGGCGAGATTCCCGCCAGCCCAAAGGTGGGTCGAGTCCGCTTAGAGCCCTTCCACAGAACGAGGAATGACCGAATTTGCGGGGAATGCCTCGCCCCTACTCGCTGGTCGTAACGCCGGAAACGACCCGGTACTCGCCATCACCACCCGCGCCCAGCCCCAGCTCCACGGCCCTCCGGATCATGGGTAACTCCCAGGGTTCCTTCTTCAGGCTGTGGCCGGGGAAGCTCTGGATGAGGCGCACGGCCTCGACATCAATGGCGATGCGGTCACCGGAAGCGAGGACGACGCCCGGCTCGCGTAGCTCCCCCGCGGACGGACCGCCGGAGATAAAGCTGCGGCGACCATCCATGATGATCAGATCGGGCGCGATGACCAGGTTGAGATCGGTCAGCTTCTCGCGCAGCCTCCGCACGTGCATCGGGAGGCGGTCGCGTCGCCGCACAAAGCCCATGGCCAGCTTCAGGCTCATGGTGAAGTCGGCAAATCGGTGGGTCTTCAGGCAGCAGACGTAGACGATCTTCTCTGCCTCCACCCCCGCCCTGGCCAGAGCCACCTTGCTGAGGTAGCGCCCTCCGGTTTTCACCGGCACCCATTCCTCGTCGTCGAAGACAACCACCTCGGCCCCTGCCTCCTCGGCTATCTCGAGCATACCGGTCTTTCGCAACACATCTCTCGTGGCCAGGCTGAACGTCGAGGACTCGCCCAGGATGACCTTGCCGGTGCCGTACTCGTAGAGCAGCTCGATGACGGCCTTGACGAACGCCGGCTCGCTGGAGGCCGGCGGCGGGTCGGCGGTGTTGAAGCTCGGCTTGACCAGGATCGTATCGCCCGGTTCCACCAGCTTCTCGAAGCCACCGATGGCGGCCACTGCCTGGCCGATGGTCTGTCGCAGATCTCCGTTGGCCGGCATCTTGCTGACCAGCGGCTTCCCGTCGTTGGTGAAGACGTTGCGTTTCGCGTTTCTCACTCATTCCCCCTTTGCTTTTTCCCTACCACGGCAATCTCTTCATCCGTCAGGCCATACAACTGGTAGACGATTCGATCAAGACCCATGTTGGAAACTAGTGCAAGGCAACCGTGCTGAGATGAAAGGTGGCGTGACCCGCTTGAGATTGATGCCGAACTCGCATATCGCCACTTAGCCACTGAGGTGTCTTTTGTGAACGCTGCGAAAGGGACGCAGGAAATTGCGCACCGTTGGCAGCCACGGCAGCGGTATACGACCAGGCCGCTCTTCTTGGTTTTGCGGAATTCTCGCGCCTCCTTCACGTCCTTTCCGCAGTGTGCGCAGTGCAACTCGCCTTGATGGAAGTGCTTCAGCTGCCATGCTGCACTCAAATCATCTCATCATCCAACAGGTCTACGATTGGAAAGTCCATGGCCAAGAGTATACCACACCCTCGGCACAAAGTCTAGACATGAGCCAACTTGGGGGAGCACCACAAATCAGCCACGAATTGCACGAATTAACACCTGTGCTTGATAGACAACTCGTTTTCTGGTATTCCATATCTTGATAGTCCCCCCGTTGGGTGTTGTTGAAGGATGAGGTATAATATGGCACAGCTGACACTTGGAAGGAGGTGCCAATATGCCAAAACCCGCTCAAGTGGGCGATTTCTGCCCAACCCCAGACTGTGACGACCACGGTAAGCTGCAGACGGATTGGAACAATCCGCGTGAACGACAGCAGAACATAATCAAGTTCGGCAAAACCAAAGCAGGCCGCCAGCGCTACAGGTGCAATACGTGCAAGCGTACCTTTGTCGAAACCAAAGGGACGATCTTCTATCGCCGTCGCACGCCGGAAGACGAGATCATCGATGTGCTGACCCTGATAGTGGAGGATAGCCGTATCAGCAGCCTGGCGCGTGCCAAAGGGCACAAAGAAGAGACCATCATCGATTGGATTAGAGCGGCAGGCCAGCATGCCGAGAGCATTGAAGAGATGTTGCTGGCGGAACACAAGATCGAGCGTGGCCAATTGGACGGCCTATGGGCTTACGTGCACAACAAGGGTGAAAAAAAGGCTACCCCGAGACCGATGAGACCGGTCAGTACTGGCGCTCTACCATGATCGATATGGATAACCGTCTGCGCGTCGCCCGCGGCATTGCCAAAACGGAAACGGAAGCCAGTGTCGAGGTGTTCGAGACGCTCCAGCGCTGCGGGCACCCTGATGCCCCACCCCCTACCATCTCGGATGCGTCGGGGAGAGGTTTTGTTTATCGTGAAAAAAGTGGTATAGTATTACCTGGTCATTGGCGTGGGGCGGTGAGACACCCGAAACCCGTGAAAGCGTGAGCGGACTCGTTTCCCCAATTGACCCTTTCGCAGGACACAACCGCACAAGAGAGGATGGCAAAGCAAATGCAAACACCAAAATCCGAACAACTCTTTTCCGTAGCAAAAACCATTTTCCCCGGCGGTGTGAATTCCCCGGTGCGGGCGTTCCGGGCAGTAGGCGGACAGCCGCTGTTCATTGCTCGCGGCCAGGGGGCATACCTCTACGACGAGGATGGGCGGCGCTACGTGGACTACGTGTTGAGCTGGGGACCGCTGATTCTGGGGCACGCGCACCCTGCCGTCGTGACCGCAATCCGTGACCAGGCGGAACGAGGCACCTCGTTCGGCGCACCGACCGCCCTGGAATCGGCTCTGGCCCGCGAAGTGCTGGCGCTGCTGCCAGCGCTGGAGATGATGCGCTTCGTCAACTCCGGCACGGAAGCGACGATGAGCGCCCTGCGGCTGGCCCGCGCGTACACCGGCCGAAACAAGATCATCAAGTTCGAGGGATGCTACCACGGGCACGCCGATATGCTGTTGGTGCAGGCCGGCTCCGGCGTGGCCACGCTGGGTCTGCCCGACAGCCCCGGTGTGCCGGAAGGTGCCACTCGCGATACGCTGGTTGCCCCGTTCAACGACTTGGCCGCGGTGGAGGCCCTCTTCGAAGGGTTCGACGAGCAGGTCGCCGCAGTCATCCTGGAACCGGTCGCCGGGAACATGGGCGTGGTGCTGCCTGTTGAGGGGTTCCTGCCTGGACTGCGCGCTCTCTGCGACCGGTACGGCGCGCTGCTCATCTTCGACGAGGTGATGACCGGCTTCCGCGTCGCGCTCGGTGGGGCGCAAGCGGTCTACGGCGTGCGCCCTGACCTCACCTGCCTGGGCAAGGTGATCGGCGGAGGACTGCCGGTCGGCGCGTACGGTGGGCGGCGCGAGATCATGGAAACGGTCGCGCCGGCCGGTCCGATGTACCAGGCCGGCACCCTCTCTGGCAATCCGCTGGCGATGAGCGCCGGGCTGGCAACCCTGCGGGCGCTGCGCCGACCTGGCGTGTGGGACGAGCTGGAGCGAAAAAGCGCCGCCCTGGCCGCCGGAATCGGGGAAGCCGCACGCGAAGCCGGCACACCGGTCCAACAGGCGCGGGCCGGCACGATGTTCGCTACGTTCTTCTCCAACCAACCGGTGACCGACTGGGCGTCGGCGAAGCGGTGCGACACCGAGCGGTTCGCGCACTTCTTCCGGGGGATGTTGGAGCGCGGCGTGTACGCCGCCCCCTCACAATTCGAGGCCGGCTTCATGTCGGTGGCCCACAGCGACGACGACATCGCCCGTACGGCGGAGGCGGCCTGGCTGGCGTTCGCCCAGTAAGCGCCACGCGCGGCATGAAGGGCTTCGTGCGGCCCGCGCTCCCTGGCCTCGCTGCACACTTGACATACCGGGCCGCTGTGATAAAATAGCTGTTGCGGACGTTCGATTCGGTTCGCACAACGCACAACCTGACCAGGGGAGGATCTTACAGATGACGCATACTGCTGCCTTGCAAGACTGCTTGGAAGGCCCCTATCTTCGAGCCGACGACACGACTACCGGTCTGGTTGACGATGAGCTGGCCGGCGCCGAAGCGCTGTATCAACAGGCCAAAGAGGCATGGGAAAACGAAGATATCGCCGGCACACTGAAACAGTCCTACAGCGCAATGTTCCGGGGTGCACGGGCACTGGCCTTCGCCAAAGGCTACCGGCCTGAGGGCTATCGCTGCCTGGAGACGGTACTGAAAGCGTTCTGGCTCGGAAACGAGAAGCTCAGCGTGGACGACCTGGCCGCCCTGAGCCACCAACAAGGCTTGAACGGTTTGCCGGCAGAGAACCTCGAACAGGCCGGCGATTTTGTGCAGCGTGTGAAATCCTTGCTCTCTGCACAATCGTGATCTGGCGACATGCTAGGTGAGGTTTCCACGGACCATCGCTCCGGATTCGTGGCATTGGTCGGCGCGCCGAACGTGGGCAAGTCCACACTCCTAAACGCGTACGTGGGCGAAAAGGTGGCCATCGTTTCGCCCAAGCCGCAGACGACGCGCCGGCAATTGCGCGGCATCCTCACGATTCCACAGGCCCAGATCATTTTCGTGGACACTCCCGGCATCCACAAACCGGTACACAAGCTGGGAGAGTTCATGGTCACGGTCGCCACGCGGACGGTGCCAGACGCGGATCTGATCCTCTTTCTGGTCAGCCTGGCCAGCCCCTCACCCACTCAGGAGGATCGGCAAGTGGCGGACCTGCTGCGAAAACATGCCGGCTGCCCGGTCTTCCCGGTCATAAACAAGGTAGACCTGGTTGCCCCTGAGAATCGTGAAGAGCGCCTGGCCGCCTACGCCGCTTTGGGATCGTTCGAGCGGGAGTTCGTCATCTCGGCGACGCGCGGAGACGGGCGGGATGACCTGCTCCAGGCGATCGTGGAGCAGTTGCCGCCGGGTCCTCGCTATTACGCCCCGGACCAAACGACCAACCAGAGCGAGCGATTCATCGCCTCGGAGCTGATCCGCGAGCAGGCGTTGCACATCTTGCGGGAAGAGGTCCCCCATGGCCTGGAGGTGGTCGTGGAGGAGTGGAAGGACCGTCCCTCGGGCTTGTTGTATATCGGTGCCAATCTCTACCTGGAGCGCGGCAGCCACAAGCGAATCGTGATCGGTCACCACGGGAGCATGTTGAAGCGGATCGGGCAGGCGTCCCGGAAGGAACTGGAACGGTTCGTGCAGCGGCGAGTCTATCTCGACCTGTGGGTCAAGGTGCGCCCCAAATGGCGGCGGCGAGCCTCCGACCTGCGCTGGATGGGCTACGTCGTAAGGAACTGAGCCTGGGGACCCGCGAGTTACGGACAGCCGACTCGCAACGTGGAGCGAGAACCGAAAACCTCAGCCAAGGAGTAGGGCTTCCACCTCGTCGCCGGCCCGAAAGTCCTCTGGCCCCTCCGGCAATGCCAGCAGCGCATTGGCCCCGACCAGCGAAAGCAACCGCCCGGACCCCTGGAACCCGGTGGTGCTGGCGAGCAAGCGATTGCCCTCCCATTCCACCACGGCGCGCTGAAACTCGGGCCGGTCGGCGGCATGTTGGACATCGTGGCGCAATCTGGCACAGCGCCGTGGGCGAAACAGTTCGCTGTGCCCTGCCATCTTGCGCAGCGCCGGCCGCACAAAAACCTCGAACGCGACGAGCGAGGAGACGGGAAAACCGGGCAGCGCGAGGAACGGTTTGCCGTCCACGGTGGCGAAGGTCACCGGCTTCCCCGGCTTGATGCGCACGCGCCCGAAGTGTACGGTTCCGATCTGTTCGAGCAGCGGCTTCACCAGGTCTAGCTCACCCATGGAGACCCCGCCTGATGTAACGACCACATCGGCTTCCGCCAGACCGTGGCGAATCTGTGCGGTCAGGGCAGGCACGGTGTCGGGCGCGTGGCCCAAGTCCACGACCTCCGCGCCGGCACGCCGGGCAGCGGCGGCCAGGGTGTAGCGGTTGCTATCGCGGATCTGGCTGGGACCGGGCGTCTCCCTTGGTTCGACCAGCTCATCGCCGGTGGACATGACAGCCACACGCGGCGGCGGGTGGACGGACACGCGCACCCGGCCGACAGCGGCCAGCAGGCCGATCTCCGGCGGGCCGATGGGTGTGCCGGCCGTCAGCACCCGTTGGCCCCGTGCGATGTCCTGCCCCGCCGGACGGACATCATCCCTCGGCCGGACGGCCTTGTGGATCATGACCACGCCGTCGTCCACGTCGGTGTATTCCACCATGACGACCGCGTCGGCGCCGGGCGGCACCGGAGCGCCGGTGGTGATCCGCACGGCTGTGCCCGGCTCGACACGGAGGTCGGTCACCACGCCCGCGTGCTGCTCGCCGAGCAGACGGCGCGGTGCCAGCCCGTCTGCAGCTCGCACGGCGAAGCCGTCCTTGGCAGAGGCA
This sequence comes from uncultured Ardenticatenales bacterium, assembly GCA_964508275.1. Classification (GTDB taxonomy): domain Bacteria; phylum Chloroflexota; class Anaerolineae; order Ardenticatenales; family JAADHH01; genus CAZDTE01. The sequence continues at coordinate 1,578 of CAZDTE010000133.1, read as the reverse complement.
GCGAAGGGAGGCATGTCCTCCGTCGCGTCGACATCCTCCGCCAGCACGCGGCCCAGCGCCTCCTGGAAGGAGACCTCGCCTGCCGCCCGGACAGAGACGTGGTCCAGCACGATCCGCCGAGCCTCCTCCACAGGGATCATCGGGTATTTCGATCTCACCATCTTCTGGACCTCAAACCGTTGGCTCCCCTCATGGTGTCGCGCTGGGTCCGGTCGCAGCGCACCGGCGAGACGGCCAACGCATTGCGATCAGTACTTGCGTACGAGGGCGCGATAGGTGGCCGGCTCACGGCACTGAATCATCTGGAACTCCTCCCGGTAGCGGCGCACCTCGTCCGCGTCAATCCGGGCCACAGCGTACGATTCTATCGGCTCATCCGCCGACGCGTGAATCGTGCCCCGTGGACCGATCACCAGACTCCCGCCGCCGAAGGGGATCGTATAATCCTCACCCACGCGGTTGGCAGCGGCGATGAACACGGCGTTCTCGAACGCCCGGCTGGTCAGGTACGAACGCCATTCGCTGGCGTAGGACTGCTCCCAGTTTGCCAGCACACACAGCAGGTCGACTCCATCCAGGGCCAGACTGCGAGCCGCCTCGGGGAAGGCGAGGTCCCAGCCGATCAGCACACCGAAGCCCCCAAAATCGGCCTCAAACACCGGGTACTTGAAGCCGGCGCGGAACGCCATCCGCTCCTCTCCTCGCAAGTGGACCTTGTTGTACTGGCCCAGCAACTCCCCGTCACGACCGATCACAATGGCGGCGTCGTAGAGCACGCTCTCGACTTTGGTTTTGGCTGCCATGCCAAAGACGAGGTACGTGCTGTAGTCGGCTGCGCGCTGCGCCAGCAGGTTCACCGTCGGGCCGGGCACACGTTCCGCCAAATCGGTGAAGTGAACGCCACATTCGTATCCGGTGGTGGTCAGTTCAGGAAAAACGATCAGGTCCACTTTCTGCGCACGACAGATCTCGTCAATCGTCTGCCCCATGCGCTGCAGATTCATGTCCGGTCGCTCGACGACGGGACTCGTCTGCACGACGGCAACTGTGATTTCGTGCATCGTCATCTCCTCTGTGAATGATCAGTGTCTTGAGTTTCTGGTTTAGGGTTCCGAGTTACGTTTCACGCCTCCACGCCCCACGTATGTGCCACAGTCCGATCTCCCAGCAGGGTAGTTCCCTTCTTGCACGCGGCCCGCCGAAGGAAGACGGAATCCCGCCACGAATTCTTCCGGTTACTACTCAGGCTGGCCCGCTAGCTCCTCAATTCTGGGGGGAAACCGCTCTGCTCCCGCCAGGAATGGGGGGCCGGGGGGCTACAGGCCGCTGCTGAGGCTATTCTTCCTGCGGGACTGAGCAGTAAGGGAACTCCAAGAAAATAGTTCTCCCAAACAGATTTCCGATGCAGCCCGCAGTATTTCTAAAGTAAGCGTTCAGGGACTACCCTGGAAACAACTGCTTCAAACCCTTTTTCGCCACGAATTACACGAATTTTCACTAATTTTTTGCTTTTTTCGTGTAAATTGTATCATCTCAATAATCTGGGGCGTCTTGGTCCGGCCTTGCTTTTTTCTGCCA
>CAZDTE010000132.1:0-8789 GCA_964508275.1 uncultured Ardenticatenales bacterium | reverse complement strand
CGGCAGAGAGCGAATGGTTTCGCCACGGCCGGCTCTGACCAGCAGCGCATACGTCCGGTCCTGATCCCGATCCGGGGACTCGCCTTCAAGGACAAAGACCTCGACAGTCTGTTCATCCGGGTCTACCAGCCAGTACTCGCCGATGCCGGCCTGTGCATATTCCCGATGTTTGTCACGACGATCGGTGCGCGCCGTGCTGGGTGAGGTGACCTCGACGACGAGGTCAGGCGGGCCATAGAATTGTTCACCGACTCTGTCAGCATGTGTGTGCGAGACGAACAGGATGTCTGGCTCGCGGATCTTACCTGGCCACAGCCACACCGGCAGGGGGGAGAAGCGGACGATTCCCATGTCATGAGCTTCAACGAACGATTGAATCTTCAGAACAAGGCTCAAAACAACGCGCTGGTGTGTGTTGGTGGGATGCGGGGGCATGATGATCTCTCCATTTGATAGTTCGATGATCCGGTTGCTTTCGGGCAATTCGAAGTAGTCCGCCTCGGTCCACTCCTCTTGCGGGGGCCACAACTGGGCGATCTCCGTTGCGAAGCGGGGATGCTCCAGAAACACAGCACCCTGAACCGGCATACGATCACCTCCTATCGCGCCGCGCGCCGCGGCGATTTGGGCAGCGTGCGGATCACGCATCGCCCTGCACTGCATACGCCGGGACCCGCACCCGCTCGGTTATACCCCTCGCGCCCTCGACCGTGAACTCCCAAACAGGCGCCCAGCCCACACCGAAGAGGTCAATGTCTATGTCGCGCTTCTTCGGGGGGATTTCTTCCTCATCCACCTGCTCAACGATATCGCTCCAGTACTCTCTGATCTGGTCCAGCTCGGTTTGCATCTCTTCACGCAGATCGGCGATCCCTTTTGTCAACTTCTCGATCATCGCTTCCGATTCTTCAACATCGGCCTGGGCCTGTCGCGTGAGTCGCCGTTTCCGGCTGGCGGTTGAGACGGCCCGCGAGGAGCGGCGGCCCAGAAGGAAACCGAGTGCCGATTCACCTGCCGATAGCATCTCCTCTCGCTTGCGTCCTTCGTAATCGAGCTTGTCGTCCGCCAGTTCCTGCTGCTCTCGCTCCAACTTATCCTGCAGGCGATCCAACTGCTTCTGGTATTTCGATTCCAGCTTCTCAAGGGCCTTGTCCCGTCGCTCCCTGGCAGCATTCTCACAACGGCGGCGGAAGTCATGCTCCCGGTCGGCGACCGAGCCATAGACCTTCAGTGTCCGGTTGTAGGGCACGGTGATGACCGCCGTGCGGTAGATATTGTCCTGCCAGTCGCTGCGCAGCCGGGATAACGACTTTGCCTGGCCCAGCGTCTCCGGCAAGTCTGCGAAAAATGGGCCGCCTGCTCGACCGGCGCGGGGAGGATCTGTCTCCACATCACGGCGGCGGAGTTTCAGAGTATCGCCCATGTCCCAATCGGGCTCGATGCCCCTGTCCGGCACTTCCCAAAGGCTCTGAAGCACCAACGTCTCGTCCACTTTCTTCTTGCGGTCATCGAAACGCACGGTCGCCATTCCGAACAGCATCGGCTCATAGACGGTGTACGCGTCGCCCGTCACCGCGCCCCTGGCGTTACGCTCCGCCTGCCGGCGGGCCTCGCCTTCGGGCAGCGCGACCGGCAAGAAGTATTGCTCGATCTTGGCGACTAGGGCGGGAGGCTGGGCGTTCAGGCCGGCGGGCAGTGCCGGCTCCGCGGGCGTGACGGGATCTGCTGCCGCCCCGCGGCTGGCCACGGCCGCAGGGCTCACCGGCTGGGCCGTCTCCTTGATCGGGCGCATCAGCGTGCGCACCTGGGGCTTGGTCAGGGGGCCGCGCAGATAGGACATCGCCCAGCGGGTCATGAACAGCTCAGGCCCATCGGCATGGACGTTGTGCATCAGGAAGACGCGCGAACTGAGTGACGAGATCAGCGAATCAAGTCGACCAGCGTCCAGTTGCCCGCCAGTCTCGGCAGCCGCGCTTTGCAGACCTTCCATCAGGCGCATCTTGTCTCGCTCGGTCTGTAGCTTGCCCACGAACCACGTGCCGGCGTTGGTCAGACCCTTGTAATCAATGTCCACCGGGTTCTGGGTGGTGAGCAACGTGCCCACGCCAAAGGCGCGTCCTTGCTTGAGCAGGGTGAGGATCGGCTTCTTTGACGGAGGCTCCGCGACCGGCGGGAAGTAGCCGAACACTTCGTCGAAGTAGATCAGCAGCCGCAGGGCGTTGGTGCCGGGCTGGGTGTACATCCACGAGAGGACTTGTTGCAGGAGCAGGGTGACGAAGAACATACGCTCTGCTTCGCTCAGGTGCGCGATGTAAAACACGGCGGCGCCCGGCTTGCCGGATGGCCCGCGAGTGATGGCGCCGATGTCCAGCGGTGTGCCCTCGATCCAGGCCCGGAATCCCGGCGCGGCCAGGATGCTGTTCAGGGACATGGCCAGCTCGAACCGATCCTTTTGAGGGAAAAACGCCTCCACGTCGAAGACGCCGAGTTGGCGCATCGGCGGGTCCTGGACGGCCAAAATCAGCCTGGCCAGATCAAGGTCTTCGCCCGCCTTCCATGAATGTTCAAAGATGTTGGCCAGCAAGATGTGTTCCCGGCTGCGCACAGGGTCGGCGTCAATGCCGATCAGGCCCAGGAGAGCGGAAACCGTGCCGCTGATCTTGGAGCGCAGGTTTTCTGCATCCGTGTCCCATGACAGCGACGGCGCTTTCAGCGTTTGCAGGATGGAGACCGGCAGCCCGGCGTCGCTTCCGGGCGTGTAGATGAGGAAGTCGGCGCTTTCGCGCAGCCGGCGGATGCGGTCCGGGCCCTGCCCCCACTCGGCCAAGCCGTTGCGCCAGGTGCCGGCGATCTTCGTGGCATACTCGTCTGGCGTCAGACCCTTGCGCCGGGCATCCTCCGGGTTGATCCAGGGCCGGAAGTCTTCGGACCGCAGATCCGGGAAGGTCAACAACAGGTTGGTGATGTCTCCCTTGGGGTCGATCAGGATGGACGGGACATCATCCAGGGCCGCCTCTTCGAGCAGATCGATGCACAGCCCGGTCTTGCCGCTTCCGGTCATGCCGACGCAGACGCCGTGCGTGACCAGATCGCGGGAATCGTAGAGCAGGTTCTCGGCGGTCGGTGCACCAGCTTCGGCATCGTAGCGGCGACCGAGATAGAATTTCCCGGGGCGTTCGAAATCTTCCATTGGCTCCATACCTCCTCTGGCTAAGCCTACATCATAGACCGATAATCAGGTTCACGATCACTGACTGAACAATCTGCAGCACGACGATGGCCACAATCGGGCTCACGTCAATCATCCCAATCGGCGGAATGAAGCGCCGAAACGGTTCCAGGATCGGCTCGGTGATCTGGAAGAGCAGTTGCACCAGTGGGTTGTAGGGATCCACCCGCACCCAGGAGAGAAGCACCCGTGCCAGGATGGCCAGGTTCAGGGCATAGAATAGTGTGTCTATGAATGTGACGAGAAAACCGATCATTGTTCGCTAAGACCTCCCAGGTACTTGGACTTCTTGTACGCGGCCCAGATGGCGCGCGAAACCACGGTGCGCAGGCCACCCTTTTCCAGTTGGTAGAGTGCTTCGGCAGATGTTCCTCCAGGAGAAGTGACCATGTTGCGTAGCTCGGCCAGGTGGCGCGGCGACTGCTTGGCGAAGGCGGCGGCGCCCAGCACAGTTTGTTCCACCAACCGCTCGGCAACCCGTCGCGAAAAGCCCATGTGAACTCCCGCGTCCACCATTGCTTCCATGAACAGGAAGATGTAGGCCGGGCCGGTCCCGCTCAGGGCGGTGGCCATATCCAGGTAGTCTTCCTCGTCTACGGAAAGCTCTTCTCCGAGAGCCTGGAGGACCGTGCGCGCCTGTTCCTGCTGGTGCGCAGTGACCGCCTCGGTTGCCATCCACACCGAGATGCCCTGGGCCAGTCGTGCGGGGGTGTTGGGCATCACGCGCACGATCGCGTCGTGCCCAAGCCCGCGAGACATGGTGCGAATCCGGGTGCCGGCAACGATGCTCATGACCATCGCGTCGGGCGAGATGGCCCCGGCCAACTCCGGCAGGACGTGCGGCAGAACCTGCGGCTTGACGGCGAGCACGACTACCGCTTTCTCCGCAGCGCACTCAGCGTTGCTTTCTGTCCAGTGGATGCCGTACTGTTTCATAAGATGTTGTCCCCTGCGAGGCCGCGGCCCGCTGGCCGTGATCGCCTCCGCAGGCAGCAGGCTTTGCTCAAGCAAACCACGGATCATAGCCTCGGCCATAGTGCCGCCGCCGATGAAGGCGAGGTTGGTGTCAGTTAGCATCCCCGTCTCTCCCAAGAACGAATCACGGTCCGGCCCGCGGTCCGAAAATCGCCGTACCGATGCGCACCATCGTCGCACCCTCCTCGACGGCCACCTCGAAATCGTTCGTCATGCCCATTGAAAGGCGCTCCCACCGAATAGCGGGGAACCGCGTTCGAAGTTCATCCCGCAGTTCTCGGAGCATGCGGAAGGCCGGCCGGGCCTCTTCCGGTTCCGCCACGAACGGGGCCATGGTCATGAGCCCTTGAATACTGAGATCGGGCATCCCGGCGATCTGATTGATCTCCCGGCAGAGCGCCTCCACGGCCGCCCGGTTTGCGACACCGCCCGCGACAGGGAAGCCATACTTCTGGGCCTCGCCGGCCACATTGACTTCCAGCAGTACCGCAAGCCCTGTCTGAGTGGCAAGACAGCGTTTGCTAAACTCACGTGCCACCGCCAGCCGATCCACGGAGTGAACCCACTGGAACAAGGTTACGGCGTGGCGCACTTTGCGTCGCTGCACGTGCCCGACCATGTGCCAGACAGGTTGCGGGTCGGCGCTGGTGAGGCTGGCCTGCACCTGGGGAATCTTGCGGGCAGCCTCTTCGACACGATTCTCGCCGAAATGCACGAGCCCCAGGCGCAGCGCCGCCACGATCTCTTCAGGTTGTCGTGTTTTGGTGACCGCAACGAGCGTCACCGATGACGGATCGCGTCCGGCGCGGCGGGCAGCAGCGGCCAGACGTTCTTGCACCTGCTCCAGTCGCCGGGCAAGCAGGGTGTCCACCTCTCGATTCATCGATCACCCAACGCCACTACGGCAGCGAATCGTCCCGTCTGGCCTTTCTCGGCGCGGTGGGAGAACCACGACTCCGTGTCGCAAGCGGTGCAGATGCCGGCGACCTCGATTTCCCGGACGCCGGCCTGGGCAAGAAGTGCGCGGTTCGCTTCCCACAGATCGAGGTGCGCCCTTCCGTTGCCCCTGTGACTGAGCAGGCCAGGGAAGGGCAGATGCCGGCGCACAAGTTGGCTTACGTCCGGCCCGATTTCGTAGCAGCAGGGACCGATGCCCGGCCCGATGCCTGCCCGAATGTCCGCTGCGCGGCAGTTGTAGTGCCCGCTCATCGACTTGATGGTGGCCTCCGCGATCCGCCCAACCGTGCCCTTCCAGCCGGCGTGTACGATCCCCGCCACGCCGCGCAATGGATCGTGCAGGATGATGGGCAAGCAATCCGCGAAGCGCATGATCAGTGGCACGCCCGGCAGATCGGTCAGCAGGGAATCGGTGCCCGCGTACGTCTGCCCGACACCGCGCCGGGTGACGTGCGCCACCCGCGTACCACCGGCCTGGCGAGCCGTGGCCCGACGTTCGGGCGGCACGTCGAGCAGGCGGTAGATGCGCCGGTGATTGATGCGCACGGCCTCGGGATCGTCACCCACAAACGCTCCCACATTCAGGCTGTGCCAGGGAGGTTGGCTAACGCCGCCGAGGCGGGAGAAGACACCGTGCCGCAGATGGTCGCTTTGCAGGCCAGCAAACTGGTAGAAGACCACCCCTTCATCCTCAAGGCATTGCACGCATCGGCCTCCTCTATCCGAACGATGAACAACGGCAAACCCAGCGAAACATCAACTCGTGGGCTCCCTGCTCCCATGTGGCAGTAGTTTACCACAAAGGGCATCAAACTGCAAGCAGTCATGGAGGCCGGGGGGTGTGGGATGGGAAACGTAGTGCGTGTTGCGTGGCGCCATTAGGACGATAAGAAAAAAGGGCATATTCGTGCCATTCGTGATGAAAAAGGGGTATGGGATTGCGGGGGGTCAGACACGCCACGCTGTCGTTCTGAGCGACCGAAGGAGGCGAAGAATCTCGTTTTAGGCCAGGGAGAACCCCTATCCGTTAGGAACGAGATTCGTTACTGCTCAGCCAAGCAGCGAGAATGCCTGAGCAGTAACCGAGATTCTTCGCCTGCCTGTGCGTGGCACGCAGACAGGTCGCTCCGCTCTTCAGAATGACGGCTTGTCACAAAAGGCTTGACAGGGTGCTAGCCGCCCACCTTCAGAATCGTGGGCAGGAATAGGCGTGCCGCCGGTTCCTGGAAGCTGAACGCTTGGGCCTCGATCAACCCGTTCGTAGTTTCGGCGGTGACGACGATGGTCTGGCTGATGGCAGACGAGAGGGTGGCGCTTACCAAACCACTCTGTGTCGTCACCGTGAGCGAATCCTGCGCTGACAGCAGCCCGCTCCCTTGCGGGTGCAGCGTGCCTCCAGAACTGGTAAGCCTCACCTGCATGCCGTCGGCCACGTTGACGCCCTGGCGATCAACCACGCGCAGATGGAGGGGCGCCGGCAGGCCGGTGGGGAAGGAGTTTCTCTCGTCCTCGAAGTTGGATTTGCCGGCCAGGGCATTGTCAACCACGACAGTTAGGGCGTCGAGCCGGAATTCATTGCCCCAATTGTCGGTGATAACCGCCGTGTTCGTCAGCACGGCACTGTCGGAGAACGTATCGGTGACGCGCACCTGAAACGTGATCGTCTTCGTGGTGACTGGACTGACGGCGACACCGCTCATGACGATGGCATTGGCGCCGGCATCGTAGGCCGCCCCACCGGTGACACTGCCGGAAACGTAGGTTGTGCCAGGTGGAATCTCATCGGTCATCGTGGCGTACGCGGTCCCCACCACGCCAGTGTTGGGCAGTATGATCGTGTAGGTCAGCAGTTCGCCGGCCTTGACGAATGGCTGGGCCTCTTTCCTGACTTCCGTCAAGTTGCCGGCGTTGCCCGGCACGAGCATGGTCATGGTGATCGGGTCCCAATTGAGCCCAATCGGCGGCGCGGTAACGTAGGCGATGTTGGGAATAGCTTGCCCAGGGGAACAGAACACAAAGGCATCAAAGCCAATGACCGCCTGATGCAGCGGGTCCAATTGCACAGGTTGCCAACCGTTCAGCGGGTCGTTGTCGGCCTCCCAGTTTATGCCGTTGGGTTGCTGGTTGACCTGGGCGGAAACGGGGTAGACGGACCCTGGACCATCCAGGTGCAGCGAGCTGGGTTGCAGTTGGTAGAAACAGGTGCCGTAGTCAAGCTGTTCATGCAGGGCGACGGGGACAGCATTTTGGCTGTCTGGATTCTTGACGGTAATGTCGAGGTGGACGAGGTCGGAGCCGATAGGATCAGGGATGGAGGGCCGTATGTGCACGGGGGGAATCGTGGAGTGGTTAGGATGCACCATACATCCCCAGTAGCGATCGGTGTCCTTTTCGTAAAGGTGCACCAGCAGATCGGGGGGCGGCAGGTAATCAACCAGCAGGGGCGGAATGGCCCAGATAATGCGCCGCATGGGGACCGGTTCGCGGTTGACGCCGATGATTCCGCCTGGCAGCTCCACTTCGAAGAACACATCGAAGAAACTCTCGGCCGGGAAGTCTTCACCGGGGTTGATCTGGGTGATCCGGCCCAGAGAGCGTCGGTCGGGGCTCTCTCGTATGGTTACCGGTCCAACTAATGGCCCCACCCCAAACGTTCCCTGCAGAGTCATTTCAACGAGTTCCGTAGGTATTTGTTCCTGCCCGTCCGGGGGGATGACCGGCGTTTCGCGTCGAACAGTTGTTGGTCCATCGGCGATAACTGTGGACATCGCCGGTCCCTGGCAAAGGGGCACAAAACCGAGGGTCGTTGACGAGTCGAACTTGTCCACCCCGGCAGCGGGGTAGGGCATGAGCGGCCCGGTCAGGTTGGCCCGCTCCTCTTCCCAGCTGGCCAGGACCCGGTTCGTGTATGCCCGGGAGCCGACGACCAGGAACGCCAAGACAAGAACGGTGACAGCCATCACGACGCCTGCTACCAGCAAAATCCTGCGCATGATCATGACATCCTCCTTTGCGATGTAGTGGTTTCGCTGTCACTTCGATGCCCCGTGGTCGGGCTTTCCGCTCGATGGACAGATTTTCACAGGACAAAACCGATTGGTGCAAGAGATGGCATCAACCTCACGATCGTGCTCTGCCGGCAGGCCGCACACCGTGTGGTCTCCCCGGATCGTGATGTAGGCGTCTTTGAGTAAATGGAGTGTATGGGCACGAAGCTGCACACAGTATACACCATGTTTCTGAGCCTGTCAAAAGGGTGTCAGGGGCCGCGCGCGGCCCGGCACTGCCGGTTTTGGACACTCTCGTCCAATTGGCGTATGCTTGTAGCAAGAATCTCCTGCCGCTATGGGTCATTAGGAAGAAGGGCTGCGTGGGACGATCGGTGATCGGTCTAGGAGGCTGTCGGAGAGGTCTGTTTTCTTCTTATCAGGACACAGATTCTCACAGAGTTACACAGATTTTCAGGCCAAATCATTGGAGTATCTGTGTTTATCCTGCAAATCTGTGTCCGATTATTCTTTCTCCGTAACCGTTCAGCACCCCCTGAATCTGCCACGAATTTACACGAAAAAAGGTATCATCTCAATAATCTGGGGCGTCTTGATCCGGCCTTGCTTTTTTCTGCCAC
>CAZDTE010000131.1:0-8825 GCA_964508275.1 uncultured Ardenticatenales bacterium | reverse complement strand
TTGCCCCCATTTTTTGAAAAGATACTCTTTTTCGTGTTAATTCGTGAAATTCGTGGCAGATTCAGGGGGTACTGAACGGTTACCCAAACTCCAGGGCTTCTTTCAATTGACCGGGATCTCGCTGATCTTGATCAGGCCTTCCTGTTCCCGCTCCATGTTGATGATGCTGACGCGCGCGGCGATGGCCTGGGCCACACGCGTGATGGCCTGCGCCGGGGCCGAGTCGGGGTTGGCGACGACGACCGGCCGGCCCTGGTCGCCACCCGCTCGCACCGCAACGTCGAGGGCGACTTCGCCGAGGAAGGGCACGCCCAAATCTTCGGCCGCCTCTCGCCCCCCACCGTGGGAAAAGACATCGGTGCGCTCGCCACAGTGCGGACAAAGGAAGTAGCTCATGTTCTCGACGATGCCCAGCACCGGCACGTCCAACTTGGTAAACGTAGCCAGGCCTTTGCGCGCGTCGGCCAGGGCCACGTCCTGCGGCGTGGTGATGATCACGCCGCCGGTCAGCGGCACCGACTGGGCCAGCGAAAGTTGCACGTCACCGGTGCCAGGAGGCATATCGACCACCAGGTAATCGAGTGGCCCCCAGTCCACGTCGATCAAGAATTGGCGCAGGGCGCTGTGCAACATCGGGCCACGCCAGACGACCGGCTGATCGGGGGGGACCAGGAAGCCCATGGACACGACCTTCAGGCCATAGCCTTCGGCCGGCACCATCTTGTCCTCGCGGGGTGGCGGCATACCCCGAAGCCCCAGCATCATGGGGATGTTCGGCCCGTAGATGTCGGCGTCGAGCAGCCCGACCTCAGCCCCCAGGTGCGATAGGGCAATTGCCAGGTTGACGGAGAGCGTAGACTTGCCCACACCTCCTTTGCCGCTGGCGATAGCGATGGTGTTGCGGACCGGGATCTCCAGGTGCCCGCGCACGCGGGGATCGGCTGCCACATTCGCCGTCATGTTGATGGCCACCTCGTCCACCCCCGGCAGGGCCATCACCGCCGCGCGCACTTCCTGCTCGATCTGCGTTCGTAGTGGGCAGGCCGGCGTCGTCAACACGACGCTGAAGCGGACCGTTCCGCCGTCAACCGCCAGGTCCTTGATCATGTCCAGCGTGACCAGATCGCGGTGCAACTCCGGCTCGATGACGTTGCTGAGGGCGCCAATGACCTGTTGTTCCGTTACAGCTCCCTGTTGTCCATCACGTCCTGGCATTGCGCTCGCTCTCCTCACCCTAACTTCTGGACGGCTTCGATAACCCGTTCCACCTCTGGTACTTCGGGGATGTCCACGCCGTACGTTTCCGCGATCTTTCCTTTGCGGTCGACGACGAAGATCGTGCGCGAGGAAATCCCGTTCTCTGCAAGGTACGTCCCGTAAGCCTGCGCCACCGCCCCTTTCGGGTGAAAATCTGCCAGCAGCGGGTACGTGATCCCCATCTGTCGTGCAAATGCCTTGTGTGCCCAAACGCTGTCCACGCTGATGCCGAACACCTGCGCGTCCAGCTCGTTGAAACGGGCCATGTCGTTGACAAAGCAAGCATGTTCGTCGGTGCATACCGGGCTGAAGTCCAACGGATAGAATACCAGCACTACCGGCTTGCCCTGGAAATCGCCAAGCGAATACTCGTTGTCATCCTGCGCCTTCAGCGTAAAGTTTGGCGCCGGGTCTCCGATGGTCAGTTTACTCATGGTTATTCTCCTTCATATCATAATCTTCACCAAATCGCTCAACAACGAACACAATCTTAGCACATCCGGCTAACCTTGTCAAATGATGGATGGCGCTCACCGAGCGCCGCGCCTAAACCGCTCATATCCACATGCGGACATAGGCTTCCAGTTCCTCAGCGGACATGCCGGCTGTCACCGAGGGGTGCAGGCAGGCCACGTCCATCTGCTGCAGGAAGGATTCCCAAAGACGGGCGATCCACTCTCGCCACGCGTGGCGGTGACCGGCAGGTAAGTCCAGTGCTCTGCGTTCAACCCTCATTCGTCTATCACCTCCTTCAAGACAGTTTGGGAACTCCAAGAGAATAGTTCTCCCAAACAGATTCTCGATGCGGCCCACAATACCGCGAAAAAGTAATCTGCAAGGGAGTTCCTTGGGCTTTTCCACCTCGTTTGAAGACATTTCGCGAATTCTAACAGTCTTCGTGATACCTTTCTGGCAGGTTTACTTCTCTGGAAAAGCCTTACCCTGGGCAGCGCGCCACCCTGCTTGCGACAGGCAAGCGTCGCACGTTTACGGAACCTGTACCGTTCCGGCGGCCACGTAGTCTCCTGCCGGCCTACCGGATCGGCTGATCAGCAGCCGGCGGCCTGTCGCCAGATCGTACATCCCGGCGCGGATCTCGTATGTGCCGGGCTGGGCACCGGCCGGCACGGCCAGGTCAACATCATCGGCAACAATCTGCCCCACCCTCCAGAAACTCGTGGGAAAGAATCCACCGACCGGTTGGCTGTCCCACTGCGCGAGTAGCTGCCCTCCCGGCCCCACGAGATGCACAAAGACGGTGTAATCGGTGGTCATCGATTGCCGGGCTTGCCAGAAAAGGCGGATGTGCAGCGGATCGCCGGGCCTGACCGTCGCCGTGTTCTCCCTTGCGGCACGCTCACCGCCGCCCATGCCGATGTCGCTGCCGAGCAGCCTGAGTTGAACCGCCGAGGCCGGTGCCCCCTTCTGGGCGAAGTCGGCCGGCGGGGAGAGGGCGTGGGCCGGGCGCGTGGGCGGATCGCCGATGCGGATGTAGTCCACCACGACAGCGTTGCCGAGAGCCGCTCCGGTGCGAGCGTCTGTGGCCGGCAGCGTCGCCAGGGTCGCCGGATTGTAGAAGCTCAACTCAAGCCGGTAGTAGCCGGCAGCGGCGTCCGCCGGCACGGCAAGCCGATGGCCGTCGGGCCAGACATCGCGTGTGTCCCACGCCGACGTTGGGGAGCCAAATGGCCATCCCTCGTCACGCGCCAATTCTTCGCCCGTCGCTCCCACGACACGAACGAGGACGTTGAGATCGCGATCGAGCGGAGCCAGGTTTTGCAGTTCAAAGGTGACCTGCACAGACACTCCCGGCTGAGCCACAACCGGCGACTTATGATCCACAAGGCGAATCGCTCCGCCCCAATCGGAAAAGCTCCGGTCGCTGCGCGCCAGGTAGTTGAACCGGGGGGCATCCCGCAGGTTGTAGATGCGCACGTAATCGAGGCCGCGGAAGCGGATGGTTTTTTCCGGTGTCAGGTCGTTGAAGTAGTCAAATAATTCGGGCTGGGGCGACTGCCGTTGCCACTGATTGATGTATAGCACGGCATAGTCCGACTGCATCCAGCGGAGCGTATCGCCCAGGTCGTCGGCGAATCGAATCGGGATCGCCTTGCCATCGAAGTAGTAGTCGAGGGGGCCCTGCGCATACCAGGCCGCAACCCGCAGCCGGCCAGCGTTCGGTTTTTCATTTAGGTAACGGGCGGCCTGGTCCAACCCCTCGCCCCAGCCGACCATCATCACCTCAGAAGCTTGCCTGGCTCCCCCGATCAGCGGGTTGAAATAGGTGAAGTAGTAGGGGAAGTGAGGCAGGCTCATGAACGCTTGGGCCGCCACGACGGCGGCCAGGCCAGCGGATAGCACTCCCTGGCGACGGCTCCATCCCGGCCCGGCCCTGTACAGCCATCTTGCTGCGCCAACCCAGCCGAACGCCGCGATCATGTTCAGCGCCGGAAAAATGGGGAGCAGGTAGCGGTCGAACTTCTTGGCGACCAGACTCATGCCCACGGCGAACAGCAGGGCGAAGAGGGCCAGGGCTCGCGCCGGGCGGCGACCGTTGGCGTCCGCGAGAGGCGGGGAGCGGTGCCAGGCCACGAACGCGGCCAGCACCAGCCCGCCGATCGTGACCGGAGTGGAACGGAAGGCCAGGGCAAGAGGGTAGAACAGCAATCCCGGATCGCCGGCGACGACCTTCCCCAGGAAGAAGGTCGCGTCCTTATGCCCAACCATGGCATACGTGACAGTCGTTGGGAACATGCGCCGCAGCGTATCCAGCGGCTCGACCCACAACGCCGGCCAACCGAGCACGAACTGCGCCAACAGGAACAGCATCCACACGATGAGCGACAGAATCCCCAGACCGAGCACGCGTGTTCGGTTTTCGTCCCGGCGGATGCGCCACGCCATGTCCATCGCGGTCAAGAGGCCCACGACGGGCAAGAGCAAAACCGCGGGCGATTTGGTGAGGATGGCGACCGCGGCCAGAACGCCGGAGAAGCCCAGATAGCGGAGCTGCCTGCCACGGTACAGGAAAACGAGAAAGGCCAGGACCGATGCGTAGCTGAAAACGCTTAGCAGGCCGTCCAGGTGCAGTTGTCTGGAGAGCGCCAGGTGAAATGGGTCAAGGGCAATGAGGAGTGTTCCCAGCAGAGCGGTGGGCGTGTCGAAGAGTCGCCGGGCCAACCAGAAGCTGATCGTCAGCAGGAGGGCGATCGCCAGCGCGATTTCCACGCGGGCCTGGACGAGCAGTTCGAGCGCTGTGTGAGTCGAGTTTGCCTTTAGCCAGGCGTCAAATTCGTTGGTTTCCCAATTCAACTGTCCGGGAGCTTCTTCAACGTACTCTGGATAGCGAATCGCCAGGGCTGTCGCGCCGGCCCACATCGCCGTGACGCCCGGATGCTCCCGCTGAAAGGTATTTACGAAGTCCTTGTTGGTCAGGGCGTAGAAGAAGTTGGCCGAGCGGGCCAGCCACAGCTTTTCGTCGGGGGTGACGAAGCGATCCAGGGCCAGCCTGCGTGGCAGCCACGCGGTGAGGAAAACCAGCGCCAGCAAGAGAGTTGTGCGGTAGCGCCTTGACATGGGCACCCCAATTCAGGTATAATTGTGGCGGGAAAGCACGGCCTCAAGCACGCCGCCGGCGATGGCCAGGGCCTTGTCGGAAATCGTCAGACTGTGCGCCGGGTTGCCGCGCGGGTCCACGTCGCCGATCTTGAGACCCGGCCAGGCCTCGACAGCGGGATGGAGCAGGCCGCGCACGACGCCGTCGAAGGGGGCGGTGATGACATGGCCGGCTACCTCGGCGACCGGCTCGCCCGCGCGAACCCGATCGCCGATGGCCACGTGGGCGATGACGTGCCCGGACGCCGGCGCTCGTAGGACGCGGCCGGCGGGCCGGCCGGTTATCGTTCCAGGAATCCCGGTGTTGGGCGCAGCCGATCCGCTCCACAGTACGCGGCCCAGCCCGTGCCCCCGTTTCGTTTCGATGACGGCATGACAGTCGGTTCCGGCGAGGAAGCCCGGACCGAGGGCGATGACGAGGGGCGCGTCGGTGATTCGTGTGCCCAGGTTCTGCTTGGCCACGATAGCATCAACCAGCGTTGCCGGTCGAAGTTCGGCAAGGCGCTGCGCAGCCGGGTCAATCAGCACCGGAATCACGCATTGTTCCACCAGGCGACCTGCTCCCTGCAGGTCGGGAACAAGCCGGGCTGTGATTCCTTCGACCACCGTTTCGCCGTCGAACACGGCTTCGGCGAAAGCGACCTGGCGACGGATAGCGAGGGGGTGAGGCAGTTCGGTCATCATGACACGGAATCCGCAACGCACGAGTCGCCAGGCGATGCCGCTGGCCAGGTCGCCGGCCCCTTTGATCAACACAAGATCGTCGTTAGCCATTTGCCGACCAACTTGCCGATCTGCTGAGACGCCTAGTTGTTCGTTCCACCAGAAAATCATAGCAGAATGTGCCGGTTTTGGCAACTTGAAAAGGAGAGCCGCTCATGCCGGACATCAAGATAGCCCCGTCGATCTTGTCGGCGGATTTCGCCCGCATGGGAGAGCAGGTCAGGGAGGCGGATCGCGCCGGCGCCGACTACATCCACGTGGACGTGATGGACGGGCATTTCGTGCCCAACCTGACCATCGGGCCGCCGATCGTCAAGGCGGTCCGTCCGCTCACGCAGAAGCCTCTGGACGTACACCTGATGATCGAGCAGCCGGACCGCTATCTGGCCGATTTCGCGCGGGCCGGGGCGGACATCCTGACCGTTCACGTCGAAGCCTGCCGCCATCTTCATCGCACGGTGCAGGCGATCCGGGAGTTGGGCCTGAAGGCGGGCGTCACGCTGAATCCGGCCACGTCACTTAGGATGCTGGAGGAAATCCTGCCTTACGCGGACCTGGTGCTGGTCATGTCGGTGAACCCCGGGTTTGGCGGGCAGTCGTACATCCCGACGATCACCGCGAAGATCGCGCGGCTGCGTGCCATGCTCGACGCGATCGATTCGTCCGCCGAATTGGAGGTGGACGGGGGGATCAAGGCGCACAACGCTGGCGAGGTGGTGCAAGCCGGTGCGAGCGTGCTGGTCGCCGGCTCGGCCATCTTCAACGACCAGGCGCCGGTCGCGGAGAACATCGCCGCCATTCGGGCTCAGGCGGAGCAGGCGGCTTCGGAACGCTAGACGCGAACGCGCCCTGCTGACCGCCGTCGATGGAGTTGAACCCTCGACTTCCGGCAACCCGCCCAGCGGTCAGCAGGGCACGTTGGTTGTATTTCGGCGGGTTGGGCAGATTCCTGAAGGGCGCTTCCGTAAATCTTGCGTGAAAACCGGGCGAACAGGGCTCAAAACGAGCGTAGGGCGTTGGCTACCCGCTGGATCTGATCCTCCGTAAGCTCCGGGTACAGAGGCAGGGAGAGGAATTGCCTCCCGGCCTCCTCGGCCACCGGGAAGGCCCCTTCCGCGTATCCCAGGTAGGCGAACGTCGGTTGCAGGTGAATCGGGATCGGGTAGTGGACGCCCGCCCCGATCCCCTGCGCCTGCAGCGCGGCGAGTACAGCATCCCGCTGCTGCAAACGGATGCAAAAGATGTGATAGACGCTGCGCACGTCCGGCAGTTCGTACGGCAGGACAACATCCAGATCGCCGAGCAACTCACTGTAACGAACGGCATGCGCGCGACGGGCCTCGTTCCACCGGTCCAGGTGGGCCAGCTTGACCCGCAAGATCGCGCCTTGCAGGCCGTCCATCCGCTCGTTGAACCCCTCGACTTTGTGTTCGTACTTACCGGTGCGTCCGTGGTCGCGGGCCAGCCGGATGCGGGCAGCAATCTCCTCGTCGTTGGTGACGACTGCGCCGGCGTCGCCATACGCGCCCAGGTTCTTGCCGGGGTAGAAGCTGAAGATCGCTGCGTCGCCGATGCTGCCCGCGCGATGTCCTTTGTATAGCGCGCCGTGGGCCTGGGCCGCATCTTCGATCACGCGCAGGCCGTGAGCCTGTGCGATTTCCAAAATGGGGTCCATGTCTGCCGGTTGACCGTGCAGATGCACAGGCATGATCGCCTTGGTGCGCGGGGTGATGGCCGCTTCGATCTGCGGCGGGGCGATGTTGTAGGTGCGCGGATCGACGTCCACGAGGACCGGCGCGGCACCGACGTTGCGGATCGCGCTGGCGGTGGCCACGAAGGTCATCGCCGTGGTGATCACCTCGTCGCCTGGGCCAATGCCGTAGGCGCGCAAGACCAGATCGAGCGCTGCCGTCCCCGAGGCTACCCCAACTGCACGACGAACGCCGCAGTAGGCGGCGAACGCCTCTTCGAAGGCTGCCACCTCCGGCCCCAGGATGAATTGGTGGCGATCCACCACACGTTGGATCGCGGCGTCGATCTCTGCCCGGATTGTTTCGTACTGCGCCTGCAGGTCTACAAGGGGAATGTTGCTCACAAGTCAATCCTCCCGCCGCCCCACCGCCACTATGCCTGTGCCGACCGGCAGATTGACTGCCTTGAGCAGTTGCGCTTCCAGCCAGCCCACGCCGGTCAGCACGGCGTTGATCGCCGGATGGGTCGGCTCCATGTCCACCTGGTAGGCGTCGTCATCGAAATAGTGGGAATGGAGGTCCGCGTCCGAGTCCTTTCCGCGACGGGCCAGGATGAGGGCCGCCGCCAGCGGGAACACAAAGAAATTGTTGTAGGTCACGCGCAGCGGTTCCAGGCCGGCCTGGCGAAACCGATCTCTGATCTCCGCGGCAGAATAGCGGCGCACATGCGCATTCAACACATCGTTGTAACTCCACAGCGACTGGAGTGCCGGCACAGTGATGAGAGCCAGCCCGCCGGGTTTGAGCACGCGCTGCATCTCGCGGAGCATGGTCACGTCCTCTTCGTTGTGTTCGATTACGTCGAGCGCGCTGACCAGGTCAAACTGCTCTTCGGGGAAAGGCAAATCGCGCCCATCGCCCTCCCGGATGTCGTAGCCCCGTGCCTGGCCGGCCGCGACCGGGTTCGGATGATTCTCGATGCCGACGACCTGGCCGTGACGCCCCAGGTGGTGGATCATGTTGCCCGCGCCACAGCCTACGTCAAGAATCTGCAAGGAGCGCGCGGGCAGGTAGCGACCCAAGACGGCAAAGATCGCCCGTGTGCGGCTGGCAAACCACCAGTGTTTGTCTTCTTCGATTTGTACCGGCAATGCCGCTTGTGTTGCAATAATCGCACCTCATTCATTCCGGAACCAGTCACCATGAGCGCGGCTGCACGTGCCACCCTGCCTGCCGCTCGCCTGCTGCAGGCAAGCGGCAGGCAAGATGAAAACGGGGTCGCAGATCTCTCCCCCTCGGTCCCCCCGCTGGCAGCTTGTCGGAGAAAGAATAATCGGACACAGATTTGCAGGATAAACACAGATACTCCAATGATTTGGCCTGAAAATCTGTGTAAGGCTGTGAGAATCTGTGTCCTGATAAGAAGAAAACAGACCTCTCCGACAGCCTCCTTGGGGGGAGCGGCCGGCGTTCACTTCGCCCAGCCCCCCCCCCCCCCCCCCCCCCCCCCCGGGGGGGGGGGGGGGGGGGGGGGGGGCC
>CAZDTE010000130.1:0-8883 GCA_964508275.1 uncultured Ardenticatenales bacterium | reverse complement strand
CCGATGATGACGCGTCAGCCCGATGATGACGCGGACGACCAGACCGCCGGGCAGCCAGCCCGAGCCGGCTCAGCCGTGACAGCAAACTAATCGCCGCGCCGCCCAGCAGCATCCAATCCGAAGGCCATCAGCAGACGGCCAAGCGAAGACAGGTCAACCATCGAACCTTCCCCAGGCGATAGGCGGGACGTCGCGGAGCGGGGCGCTAGAACAGCGACGGCTGCGCATCGGACGACTCGTCCTCGGTGTACGGGATTCCTAGGTGTTCATGGGCCCGAAGCGTAGTCACCCGGCCGCGCGGCGTACGCACCAGAAAGCCCAGTTGCAGCAGGAAGGGCTCGTACACGTCCATGATTGTGTCCGATTCTTCGCTGATCGCCGCCGCGATGGTCTCCAATCCAACCGGTCCGCCATCGAACTTCTCGATGATCGTGCGCAGCACCCGCCGGTCTATGTCATCCAGCCCCAGATCATCGATCTCCAGCAGGGCCAGGGCTTCCTTGGAGAGTGACTGCGTGATGGTGCCATCGCCGCGAACTTGGGCATAATCGCGCACCCGCTTCAGCAAGCGGTTGGCAATGCGAGGCGTACCGCGCCCTCGCCGCGCGATCTCTGCTGCGCCCTCTTCGTCAATCTGCACGCCCAGGATTCGCGCAGCACGTTTCACAATCGCTTCCATCTCCGGCTGGGTGTAGAAGTCAAGTCGGTAGATCACACCGAAGCGGTCACGCAACGGCGAAGTCATCAAGGCCAGCCTCGTTGTTGCCCCCACGATGGTGAAGTGGGGCAGGTTCAACCGGATGTTGCGAGCGGCCGGCCCCTTGCCGATGATGATATCCAGGGCGAAGTCTTCCATTGCCGGATACAGCACCTCTTCGACGACGCGGCTCAGGCGATGGACCTCGTCAATGAACAAGATGTCGCCCTGGCGCAGGTTCGTCAGAATTGCCGCTAGATCACCGGACCGCTCGATCGCCGGCCCCGATGTGATCTTGATGTTGACCTCCATCTCGTTGGCGACGATGTGCGCCAGCGTCGTCTTGCCCAGGCCCGGAGGCCCGTAGAGCAACACATGGTCCAACGCTTCGCCACGGGCCCTCGCTGCCTGCAGGAATATCGTCAGATTCTCCTTCACCCGCGCCTGGCCGATATACTCACCCAGGCGCTGTGGGCGCAGGTGGCGATCTGCTTGTCTCTCATCGGGTAGCTGTTTGCCCGACACCGTTCGTTCGCTCATGCCGAATCCTTTTCATGCCGGCAACCGTGGGCACACGGCCGGCGAAAGAAATCGCCGGACGTGCCGGAAACCGTACACGCATTATAGCGCAATGATTCGGGGAGGGCAAATCCTAACCGTGCGCGGTCCACAATGTCGGGCACGTGGCGGGGCAATGTGTGCTTGATCGGGCCTTGCCATACACCCACGGACGTTGTATAATGCGCACAGACAGCACCTCACTCAGCACAGCGACATCGTGGCGCTGAACGCATAGGGCGGATCACGGCGTTGGTCGATCCACACGGGAATTATGACGCGTGTCGGAATGACGGTATCCGGGGGGTGTTCATCGGCGACGCCGAGGGCCGAATCTGCGCGCACACCGACGCGGCAGGGTCACATTGATCCGCCGGTCATTCGAAGTGGAGATTGCCAGAGTGACACGCGCGCCGGACAGGTCACGATTCACGCGTCACGCCAGGTGCGGTTTCTGCGACGGTAGCCCGGTCGAAGCTGCGCTGCTCGCGTACCGGCACGAGGAAAATGGGACAGGGCGTGTTCTCTACGATCCTTTCGGCCACACTGCCCAACATCAGGCTGTCCAGTGCCCCCCGACCACGAGTAGCCAGCGTAATCATGTTCACCGCTTCTTGCTGGCTTGCGGAGACGATGGTACGCGCGGGCCGGGAACCGGTCACCAGTGTGCGGACAGTTAGCCCGTCCGCTCGCAGCGGGGCCGCAACATCCTCCAGGTACTGCCTGAGCTTGATCTCCGCCTCCTTGCGCAAATCTTCGATCTTATCATGGGCTGCACCGAACCTGTAAGACTCCGGAACCTCCGGAACCGACAGTAGCAAGATTTCGCTGCCGAACAACTGCGCCAGAGTCCTGGCGTGAGGTAGGACTCCCTCGGCAAAGCGGGAACCGTCTAGGGGCACCAGTAGCTTGTTGAACGCCGGGGGCACTTTGCCGTTCCGGCCGGGTTCCGGCCGGACCAGCACGACCGGTTGGTTAACCGACTGGGTAATGCTCAAAGCCACACTGCCAATCAGCAAGCGCTGCACACCGGAACGCCCGTGGGTGCTGGTGACAACCATGTCCACTCCTCGGTCGGTCACGAGCGCGTTGATCAGATCCGCAACCTTGCCGGTGCCTACCGTGTAGTCTACCTCAATGCCGGAGCCGCGCAGTTGCCGCGCCGTCCGGAGCAGATAGGCTCTCCTTCCGATATGGCCGGCTTCAGCCAGGCGTCGCTGGGCGGTTACCCCCGGCAGGGCACGAAGCAACCCGCCGACTTTTACCCTCGAGAGCAGCGTCAGGCGGGCGCCGTAGGCACGGCAAAGCACTTCGGCCAAGGGCAGAGCCTCTTCGGCGAACTTCGAGCCATCCAGGGGGACCAACAGGTGTTGTGGCACCGCAAGCACAGCTCCCTTTGGCCGGCGCTCCGGCGCGCGGGATGCAGCGATCCACTCTAGATCGGGTGGCTCAGCCTGGGTCGGGGCCGACGGAAACTCCGCCGGAGTCGTGCCCACTGTCGCTATGGCCAGCTCCTTCTGGCCAAATCCAAAACCACCCCACATCGCCTGCTCCACGGTGCCCAAGCTCTCTTTGATTACGCTGGGGTCGCCGAGCCGGTTGCGGAAATGAGTGAAGATCAGGTAGAGCACCGGGATGAACAGGAAGTAAGTCCACGCTCCTTCAAAGAACCGTTCCCCAAAGATGATGAAGGTAGCTCCCGTCGTTAACACCGCAGCCACAATGGTCCCGATCATCATGCCCAGCTTGGTGGCCGAGAATCTCGCCCGCAGCTCCCTGAGCAGGCGTTTCGCGGCTGCCCACCCGGTCATGCTCAGCAGAATGAATACGCCGGCCGCGTAGATCGCCAGGTAGGTCTCTTCGCTTGTGCCAAATGCCAGGAAACACAAGCAGCACACGCCCACTTCGATCCACACCGGTTTGTCGGCCACGTCGAATTCGTTGCGTCGCCCGATGAAGTCGGGCACGTAATTCCGGTCGCGCAGCCCCAGGGCCAGGTTTTGCAGCCCCTGGGCGCTGGCCGCAGACGCGGACAACAGCACCGCAATGCCGACCAGGGTGCCCAGGTAGGGGAGTGGCGCGGGCAGGAGCTTGTCCATCGTTTGGGTGAACACGGAGACGTGCTTGTTTGTGGGGTCGGACAGTTGGAAGATTGCTGGGCCGACGACGAGCATGGTGATCGAGGCTGTGCCCATGATGATCAGCAGGCTGCCAAACGCTCTGTTGCTTTTCTCTCGCGGGGAGCCGTCGTAGGCAGCGACCAGGTTGGCGAAGACCTCAATGCCGGTCATCACCGCCAGGATGCGGGCATATCCGGCAAATGTGAAGTTCACGTATTGAGGCGAGAAGGCTCGGAGGTCAAATCTTGGGAGATGAAAGCCGAGTTTCCAGATCGAGGCAAACACCATCACCCAAAGCAATAGGAGCACGCCCGCGGTCGCGGGGCCAAACGTGCGTGCGGCCACCTTCGGGCCCCGATTGACCAGCCAACCGGTCAGGATGCTCAACAGAATAGCGACAAAGGTGCGGTACTGGAAGACCAGGAGGTGGTTGTTCAGAACCGGGAACCGGTCGGCGATGAAGGTGACCAGCGCAGCCATGCTCACCAGGAAGGTGAGTGTGTACTCGATGAAGGTGATCGCGGCGTTGACCTTGACGGCCCAGCCGCCAAACTCTTCCTCGCTCAGGCCGCTGCCGCCGCTGCCGTCCGTGACCCAGCTCATCACCAGGCGATACATGGTCGATACCATGGCGATGGTCAGCACGACCAGCCAAACACTGGCCCCAAAGGTGATCTGAGCCACACCGGCAACGACGATTAACTTAAGGAAGGGGCCGAAGACATAGAGTGGTGACGTTGCCGGGTCTCCACCGCCGGCCAGTGCTCCCTCGAATGAGCTGGATAGTTTGTGAGATACGTGTGCCACGTTAGTTTCTTTTCATATCACTACTCAGCCAGGCCCCCTAACCCCCCAACTCTGGGGGGAACTCGCTTTACTCCTCCCAGGATTGGGGGGCTGGGTGGGCTTCCGACCACTGCTGAGACCATTCTCGCTGCCTGGCTGAGTAGTAACCTTTTCATCGCTCTCACCTTGTGGGAGAGCCCCAAGGCAAAGGGGCTGCACGCGCCACCAAAGGCAGCTCGCACAACCCCCCTTCTCAAATTCTCCTACCCTGCCTTGTTTGCCAGTGAAAACAAACCCTACAGGTCTTTGATAGAAGGTTGACCAGGTTGTGTGATTACTCATTTATTGCCGGCCAGAACTGCCGGCCCGTCACGGTTCTCTTCGGTAATGTCGAACGGGAAGCCCGGTGGCATACATTTGTTACGCGTTGCCCCAATTAGACCAACAGGGGCAACTCGCCAAAGTATACCACAAGAGCGAAAACAGCGCAAGCGAAGTTGGCCAAGCGGGGTGGCCGGACATTCTCAATCGAGAAGATACGGGCGTTAGGCTTTTCCAGAGAAATAAACCTTCCAGAAAGGTATCACGAAGCCTGTTAGAATTCGCGAAATGTCTTCAAACGAGGTGGAAAAGCCCAAGGAACTCCCTTTGCAGATTGCTTTTTCGATCTATTGCGGGCTGCATCGAGAATCTGTTTGGGAGAACTATTCTCTTGGAGTTCCCTTACTGCTAACGTCGAACACACAGCCACCGGAAGGCAAAGGGGGCCAAGGACAGGGAGAGTTCAACAGAGGAGAGCAGTTGCGCCTGCCCGGTGATCAGGTCGGTGGCGTTGGAGCCGCGCACGCCGGCCTTGGCCAGGTCCACACGAACGGTCTGTGCTTGGTCGGAAAGGTTGTTCAGCACCAGGATGGTCCCTTGCTGTGAGGGGCGCAGATAGGCGAGCAGTGCGGGGTTTCCCGTTTCCAAGAAGGTGCAAGGCACTGTAGCCAGGTCGGGATGCGCTTTGCGCACACGGATCAGCCGACGGATGGTGTTGAGGAGCGAGCCCGAGTCGTGGCGCTGGCGTTCGACGTTCACCTTCCGGTAGCCGAAAATGTCGTCGCCGATCACGGGGGAGTACAACCGGTCGACAGCGGCGGGCGAAAACCCGGCGTGTCTGTCCGCCGACCACTGCATGGGCGTGCGCAAGCCGTCGCGATCCGGAAGCCAGACGTTATCCCCCATGCCGATCTCGTCACCGTAGTAGAGCGCAGGGGCACCCGGCAGGGAGAACAAGATGGCATAAGCCAGTTCGATCTTGCGCCGGTCGTTGCCCAGCAGCGGCGCCAGCCGGCGACGGATGCCCAGGTTCAGCCTCATGCGCGGATCGGGTGCGTAGCCGTTCCACAGCAGTTCGCGGTCTTCGGGTGTCACCATCTCCAGCGTCAGTTCGTCGTGGTTGCGCAGGAAGACGCACCACTGGCAGGTGTCCGGGATGTCCGGTGTATCACGCATGATCTTGGTGATCGCAGAGCCGTCACCCGTGGCCAGCGCTTTGTAGATGCGCGGCATGAGCGGGAAGTGGAACGCGGCATGGAACTCATCGCCGTCGCCGAAGTACGGACGCAAGTCGCGCGGCCACTGGTTGGCCTCGGCCAATAAGATTCGGCCGGGGAAATGGGTGTCGATGAAGGCGCGCAGTTGCTTCAGGAAGGCGTGCGTTTCTGGCAAGTTCTCGCAGTCGGTGCCTTCACGCTCAAACAGGTAGGGCACTGCATCGGCGCGAAACCCGTCGAGCCCCATGTCTAGCCAGAAGCGAACGATGTCGAAAATCTCCTGTTGCATAGCCGGATTGTCGTAATTCAGGTCCGGCTGATGGCTGTAGAAACGGTGCCAATAGTATTCGCCCGTTGTCTCATCGTAGGCCCAGTTCGATTCTTCGGTATCCAGAAAGATGATGCGGGCGGCCCGATACTTTTGATCGGTATCACTCCAGACGTAGTAGCCGCGTTTGGGCGAGTCCTTGGAGCGGCGCGCTTCCTGGAACCAGGGGTGTTGATCGGAGGTATGATTTAGTACCAGATCGCTGATCACTCGTAGACCGCGCCGGTGGGCCTCTGCGATTAACTGCCGGAAGTCGTCCAGGGAGCCGTAATCGGGGTGGATGCCGTAGTAGTCTCCAATGTCGTAGCCGTCGTCAAGGAGCGGTGACGGATACATTGGCAGCAGCCAGATGCAGTCTACGCCGAGATCCTGGATGTAGTCCAGCTTCCCGATCAGTCCCCGAATGTCGCCATGCCCGTCACCGTTGCTGTCAGCGAAGGCCCGGATGTATACTTCGTAGAAGATCGCCGTCTTGTACCAAAGGGAATCGTGTCCCACTTAGGCCTCTCTTGTGCCTCTGGTTCGAGAATAGTCGCTCATGATGACTGTGGTTCAACCTTTTGGTTGCGGCTGGGCCATGCTTCGGTTGGCCGATTACCCTTTCACCGAGCCAGCGAGGAGGCCGCGCACGAAGAAGCGTTGCAAACCAAAGAACACCAGCATGGGCAAGAGCATGGAGACGAACGCCGCTGCGGTCAGCAAGTGCCAACCGGCGCCCAGCGAGGTCACCATGTTGCTGATCTGGTAGGTTAGCACGGGGTTCCGACCACCCAGGAACACCAGGGCAACCAGCAGGTCGTTCCAGACCCACAGGAATTGGAAGATAGCAAGCGATGCGATGGCCGGCACGGAGAGGGGCAACGCCAGCCGGTAGAACACGGTCCAGTGTGACGCGCCGTCCAGGTAGGCCGACTCGAAGACCTCGGTGGGCAGCGAACCCAGGAAATTGCGCATCAGGTAGATGGCGTACGGTAGGCCGAAGCCGGTATGGAACAGCCACACCCCCAGGAAGGTACCGTTCAGCCCCAATTGCGCGTAGAGCCGCGAGATCGGCACGAGCGTCATCTGCAACGGGATCACCTGCAAGCCGACCAGCAAGGCGAAGATCGCCATCCGGCCACGGAAGTGTAACCAGGAAAAAGCATACGCCGCGAAGGCCGCTAACAGCAACGGCAGGATCGTTGCCGGCAGAGTCACGGCCAGGGTGTTGATGAAGGCCCTGCCCATGCCGCGCGGGTTCAGCAGATCGCTCGCGTTGCAGTTGATGTCCAGCGGCTGTGTTCCTGCGGCGCAATCTTCGGCATACGTCGCAGTCCCACGATAGCCGACCAGGGCATCCACATAGTTGCTGGCCGTGAAGCGTGGCGGGTTTTCAATGTCCGAGATGCGGCGCAGGTAACTGGCAATGTCGGCGGCCTGTTGCGGGGTTGGCAGGGCGATGTCCTGGGTGTGGGGTTGACCATCAATATCCTTGCGGAGGAGGGCCAGGAGTCGTAGCGAACGAGGGTACTTGCCCACCAGTTCAGAATTGGTCAGGTCGGCGGCGGCGATTGCTGTGCCATCGCGGCCATGACAACCGGCGCAAGTCGCCTGGTATTCGCTACTCCCCTTCGGTGGAGAAAGAACTTTCCACCAGCCGGTATCTTCAATGACCTGAAATGGTCGGAATGAAGTCACGAGCAGCCCGAAGGCCGGCAACAGCCACAGCGCGCACAGACCGATGATGGCCACGTGCTTGGGGAGATCCGCCAGGAACCGGTTGACTCTAGCAACATTCATCGCATGGCCTCCTGTTCCTGGAACCGGCGAATGTTGTAGATCATCGCGGGTACGATGGCCACAATCAGCACTACCGAGATCGCTGTCGCCCGACCGGCGCGGAAGCTGTTGTACATCTCAATGTACATGCGGTTCGCGATCACCTCTGTTCCATAATTGCCGCCGGTCATCACGTAGACGATATCGAAGATCTTTAGCACGTTGATAACCATGGTCGTGACTACAACGGCAATGGTCGGCATGATGATGGGCACGATGATCCTCCAGAACACAGTCCACTCGCCGGCCCCGTCTACACGTGCCGCCTCCAGGATTTCTGACGGTACACTCTTCAGCGCCGCGGAAAGGATCGTCATGCTAAAGCCGGACCACATCCAAGTGCCCACAACGATCAGGGCCAGGTTGTTGAACTTTGGCTCCGTCAACCAGGAGATTGGCTCGACCCCAAACGATTGCAGGATGGCGTTGAGCAGGCCAATCTGCACCTGCCCGGAGCCATAGTCGTAGACATATTTCCAGATCACGCCGGCCCCGACGAAGGAAATGGCCATCGGCAGGAAGATGATTGCTTTGGCCAGCGGCTCGTAGCTCACGCGGTCCGTCAGCACAGCCATCAGCAGTCCGAGCGCCACCGTGCCGCTGACCATCAGCAGGATCCACAACAGGTTGTTGCGGAACGCGGTGAGCATGATGGGCGAGGTCAAGGCATACCGGTAATTCTCGAAGATGCCCCAGCACGGTTCCCCGGCCACACAGTTCGCCGCCGCCGAGAGCGTTGAGTCCTTGTTGCGAAAGCTCAGGATGACGGTGTTGATCGTCGGGTAAATGATGAAGAACGTCATCACCGTAAGTGCCGGCGCCACGTACAGCCAGGGCACTACGCGACCCTGTTTCATGATCTTGGGAACTTCTCGGGCCATATTTCTGCCCTCCTGCTAAAATCATTTGTGGTACGCGTATTGCGTGTTAGGGAACTCCAAGAAAATAGTTCTCCCAAACAGATTCTCGATGCAGCCCACAATAGGTATCATCTCAATAATCTGGGGCGTCTTGATCCGGCCTTGCTTTTTTCTGCCA
>CAZDTE010000129.1:0-8910 GCA_964508275.1 uncultured Ardenticatenales bacterium | reverse complement strand
GCATCTGTTCCCCCCCGCTGGGGGGAGTGAACGGCATCTGTTCCCCCCCCGCTGGAGGGAGTGAACGGCATCTGTTCCCCCCCGCTGGGGGGAGTGAACGGCATCTGTTCCCCCCCGCTGGGGGGATTGAGGGAGGGAGATATCGTGCTGGGCGAGGACCTGCCTGTTCAGGCAGGTGGTCTCCTGACCGAGCCCCGTCCTGTTCGCCTCGGTATCGAGATGCTTCTAGCAAGTACGCCCCGCGCAAAAAAACGACGGATACCCGAAGATGACATACGGCTTGACGCTCCAGAGGGGGTGTGCTATAATCTGAGGGGTGAAGCGCGCACAGATTTGAGCAAGCTGGAGGAGGAGGGCACCGGGAATCGTGCGGAATACAGCCCTGCTGTTTCCTGGTCAGGGATCGCAACAGGTGGGGATGGGGAAGGACCTCTACGCGGCGTACGAGGAGGCGAGAGCGGCCTTCGATGAAGCCGACAAGATTCTGGGGTTCCCTCTATCCCGCCTTTGTTTTGATGGGCCGAAAAGCGAACTCGATGACACGGTCAACACGCAGCCGGCGCTGTTCGTGACCAGCTTGGCGCTGTGGCGAGCGCTTTCGGGCCGGGGCCGAGCTCCGCAAGCCGCGTTTGTGGCTGGGCACAGCATGGGCGAGTACAGCGCCCTGGCCGTGTCCGGCGCGTTGAGCTTTGCCGATGGTCTGCGTTTGGTGCGCGAACGTGGCCGGCTCATGAAGCTGGCCGGCGAGCGCAACCCTGGCGGAATGGCCGCCGTATTGGGGTTGGACGACGCGATTGTGGCCTCCATCTGCGACGAGGCGAGCGCCCTCGTGGACGGGCCGCGAGTGCAGGTGGCGAACTTCAACTGTCCCGGACAGGTGGTCATTAGCGGGGGTAAGAAGGCCGTACACCGGGCCGGCGACTTGGCCGGCGAGCGTGGCGCGCGGCGAGTCGTTTCACTGGACGTGAGCATCGCTGCCCATTCGGCCTTGATGGCTCCCATCGTTGACCAGTTCGCCGACGCCGTTCGGCAAGCCGACATTCGGGAACCAGTCGTGCCGGTCATCGCCAACATCACCGGGGAACCGCTGAACGAAGTGGCTGCTGTGCGCGGAGAGCTGGTCGGCCAGCTCACCTCAGCGGTGCAGTGGGCCCGGTCGGTGCAGACGATGAGGCGGAGTGGGGTGACCAGGTTCGTGGAAGTGGGTCCGGGCAACGTGCTCAGCGGCCTGGTGCGCCGCATCGATCGCGCCGTCGAGCGCGTCGCGGTGGGCGATGTGGCCGGCGTGGCCAGCTTTGCGGAATGATGTGCCAGTCGTGTGGACCAAAGTGCCCCGACCTGATGCGCGGCACGTGACATGTGACAGAGGAGATAACATGATCGACCTGACCGGAAAGGTCGCCATCGTCACCGGTGGCTCGCGGGGCATTGGCCGGGCGATTGCCCTTCAGTTGGCCAAACAGGGCGCCCAGATTGTCGTGAACTATAACAGCCGCTCCGACGCGGCCGATGAGGTGGTTTCGCAGATCGAGGAACTGGGCGGGCGGGCTATCAGCGTCCAGGCCGACGTGTGCAGCATGGACGATGCCCAACGGTTGGCCAAGGAAACCCTCTCGGCCTGCGGGCGCATCGACATCCTGGTGAACAACGCCGGCATCACGCGCGACGGGCTGCTGCTGCGCATGAGCGAGGCGGACTGGGACCTGGTGCTGGATACCAGCCTGGGCGGGGCTTTCCATTGCACAAAAGCCGTCATGCGCAGGATGATGAAGCAGCGTGCCGGGCGGATTATCAACATCACGTCGGTGGCCGGTGTGTCGGGGAATGCCGGTCAGGCGAACTACTCCTCGGCCAAGGCGGGCCTGATCGGCTTCACCAAATCGGTGGCCAAGGAGATGGGCTCGCGCAATGTGACGTGCAACGCGGTTGCGCCGGGGTATATTCCCACCGAGCTGACCGCCAACCTGCCGGAGGAGCTGATCGAGCAGGTTCGCCTGGCCACCCCGCTGGGTCGACTGGGCACCGTGGAAGATGTGGCCCAGGTCGTGGCCTTCCTGGCGTCTGACGAGGCTGATTTCGTCACCGGCCAGGTCATCTGTGTGGACGGCGGCATGGCATTTTGAGCCGGTAGGCCCGGTGATCGGCAACCGGTGGACTGTGGAGTGTGGATTGGCCAACAGAGAACAGCGGATAGGGAACAGGGAAACGGCATTCCCGCCGAAGCCCGGCGCCCGACATCCGGAACGCGAAAACTCGGCAACGGAGTCGGAAACCCGATCGTCGCCGGTCCGCGTTGCGCCGGCTGTGCTGGCCGAGATTGCCCAGGAGGCCGTACTCGCCGTGCCGGGTGTGGCCCGGTTGGCCCCACGTTCCTGGAGGGGCGTCGGTCGGCTGTTTGGGCGGGAGCAGAACGGCGTGAGCCTGCGCATGGATGACCAGGGAGTTTCGTTGGGCATTCATGTGGTGGTGGCTGCCGATGCGAACATGCGGGCCGTGGCGGAACAGGTGCAGCGCGATGTGGCGCGGTCGATCCGAGATTTGGCCGGCATGCAACTCCAGCGCTTGGATGTCATTGTTGCGGACGTGGACTTCGGTCCGGAATCTTCCGTGGAGAAGCCGGCGGAAGGAAGTTAGCCGGTGAAGAGAAGACGACGGGATCGGGCGACTGCCTTGCAGGCGCTGTACGAAATTGACTGGGCGGGCCACGATCCAGAAACCGTGGTTGCGCAACGTGCTGAGCAGAGTGAACTGCCCCCTGCCAGCCTGGAGTTTGTTCGCAAACTGACCTTTGGGGTACTACGCAATCTGCCGGAGATAGATGCCCTGGTGCACGAGATTGCCCCAGAATGGCCGCTGCCCCAAATGTCCCCCATTGACCGCAACATCCTGCGCATCGCCGTCTTCGAACTCATGATCGCTCAGGACACGCCGGTAAAGGTGGCCATCAATGAAGCCGTGGAGCTGGCCAAACTCTTCGGTGGTGACAGTACGCGCCGGTTCGTCAACGGCGCCCTCGGCACGCTTGCAGGCCGTTACCTGTAGGACAGGAAGTCATGAGAAAGCTGTTTAGGCTTCAGGAGGGTTGGTCTTCCTGGTTTCTGCTGCTCGCTATGCTCCTCTGTCTGGCCTGGTCGGTGGAAGCCGCAGAGTGGGCCGAGAACCTTAACGTCCTGCAGGCCGTTGTGCTGCCTGTCATGATCGTCAGCCTGATTCTCGCCCGCTCGGACCTGCCTGGCCTGTTTGCTCACCCCACCAGCGGACTGTTCGCGGCACTTTGGATCGGGTATCTGGGAACGCGTTTCTTTCCCAGTACGTGGGATTGGGGTCAACGGGTGGCCGAGCTGGTCATACACCTGGCCCTATGGGCGGAAGCGGCCTGGCGTGGAGGGACGAGTGGCGACAACCTGGTTTTCGTCCTCGAAATGGCGTTCCTTGTCTGGGCGCTGGGGCACACGAGTGTTTGGCTGGTGTTTCGCCGCCACAACGCGTTGGCGGCGGTGCTCTCCGTGGGTTCCGTCTTGCTCGTCAACACCTACTACGCGGGGGAGGACGTAAACGCCTTCCTGCTGGTTTTCCTTGTCCTCGGTTTCTTGCTCATCGTACGCACAAGCTTCTTCGAACGGGAGCAGGAATGGCAGGGTGATCGCGTCCGTTACGATCCCGATCTGGCGCTCTATTTCGTGCGAGACGGCGCCGTCTTCGCCTTGCTGGTCGTGGCCATGGCTTGGATGGTGCCGTCGGTGTCGACATCACCGCGACTCACGGCACTGACGGCTCATTTGGCCAGGCCCTGGCATCAAGCCCAACAGCGCTGGAATCGCCTCTTTTCGTCGGTGCATTATCCTAACCGTGAGAATACGGCCAGTTTCGGCACCTCGTTGGCCTTCTCCGGCCCGGTCCATCTTTCCGACCGTGTGGTCTTGAAGGTGCGGGCCGATGGCGGGCGCTATTGGCGCGGCACGGCGTATGACAAATACACCGGCGCCGGTTGGGTCAATACGGACAACATGCTCATGGAAGTGGACCGCTCCCCCGCGCCGTTGCCGTCCGCGCCGTATCAGTTGCGCGGCCAGGTCTTGCAGTCCTACCAGTTGTTGGCCCCGGGCGGGAGGTTGCTGTTTGCTGCCTCCCAACCGGCGCAAGTCAGCCTGGGGACCGACGTGCTGCTGACGCCGATTCTCTCGGCGCCGGGCGCCCGCGGACTGGCGATAACGTCTGCCGACATTTCCATGCTCTACAGCCGGGACGAGCTGTACCGCGGTCAGACGTACGGCGTCATTTCCCTCATCTCGCGTGCCGACGAACAGAGTCTTCGTGAGGCCGGTACAGATTACGCCGAATGGGTTCGCGAGCGCTACTTACAGCTTACGCCATCGCTGCCCGACCGCGTCAAGCAACGGGCGGCCGCAGTCACGGCGGGCCAGCCCACGCCTTACGACAAGGCCAGGGCCGTGGAAACGTACCTGCGGGGCTTCACGTACAACGAAGGTATCCCGGCCCCTCCACCGGGCCAGGATGGCGTGGACTACTTCCTCTTTGATCGCCAGGAGGGGTATTGCGACTACTATGCTTCCTCGATGGCCGTGATGTTGCGTTCGGTCGGCGTTCCGGCGCGCGTTGCTTCCGGTTTCTCGCAAGGAGCGTACGACCCGGAGGAGAACGTCTTCGTCGTACGTGAGCAAGACGCGCATAGCTGGGTTGAGGTTTTCTTCCCCCACTACGGGTGGGTCGAGTTCGAGCCGACGGCAGCCGAGCCGGTCATCCGTCGGCCCGCTACCCCGGACCAAGGGGAGGCCGGCACCGGCGAGGCGGAGACAGCCCCCGGCGAATCACCGACCCCCGGCTGGCGAGAAGACCGCTTGCGGGACGTCGAGGCGCTGGGTGATGGGTTCTCGCTGTCCAGCTTGCCGGTCAACCTGGGCGCACCGGTGGTTCGCGCCGGCCTGGTGCTGCTGGCTCTGAGCTTCCTGGCTGTGGCCGGCCTGGTTGGCGTTGGGTATGGGCGATGGCGGAAACATCTGGGACGTGTGCCCCCGGTCGTGGCGTTGTTTCAGCAGGTGGTTGCGCTGGGGGCTTTGGGGGGGCTACCGTTTCGCCCCTGGCAGACGGCCAGAGAATACGCAGTGGCCCTGGCGAAGGCCAGTCGCGTGGAGCGGGCTCCCCTGTTGCGCCTGGCCGATCTGATCACCCGCTGGTCATACGGACCGCGTCAGAGTGAAGCCACGGGTCAGGAGGCTGAGGCCAGCCTCCTCCGTAGCCGGCTGGTCTGGCCGTTGCTACGCTTCGCGCTGCGGCCCCGGCGGCTGCACGTGTCGTGGGGCGTGTACGACCGCCTGATGAATCTCTGGCGCCGATGAGATGATCACGCACTCCCATCCACGAGCTCATCGATTATTCTGGCTATCGCCTTGGAGACCGGATTCTTGGGTTCAGCGAGCAAGAGGGGCAGTCCCCTGTTCGCGGAGGCCGTCACCTGCGAGCCGCCGCTGGGGAGACCGTACGAGATCTGGTGGGCAAGCCATTGATCCGCATCCTCCAGGGTGATTCCCACGTGTGAGTTGTAGCGATTCAGGATGATTCTCACCTGCTCCTTGCTGTAGCCCAAGGCGTCAAGGAGGGAAAGGAAGTGGCGTGCGTTCTTGAGTGCGCCAACTTCGGGCACGATGATCAACAGGGCCAGGTCGATCGCTTCCAGGATGACCAGCAACCGCTCGTCGTACGACTGGGGACAGTCTATCACGATCCAGTCAAAGAGGAGGGGGAGCACGCCCATCAATTGTTTCAGGTGCTCTGCCTTGATCAGCTCCGCATGTTCTGGACGGGGTGGACCCAGCATAATGCGCAATCCGGTCGCATTATGCCTGGGCATCAGCCCCTTGACGAATTGAGCTTCGAGCACCTCCTCGCCCATCTGGTCGTATGCCTCGGCGAAGTCAACGATCGAATGTGTCGGCTCGATGTCCAGCAGGAGGCCACAGACACCAAAGCTCAGGTCGGAGTCGAGCAGGGCCACGGAGTTCTTCGTCTTCAGCCGGAGGCCGGTGGCTAGGTTCACGGCCATTGTCGTCTTGCCGACGCCGCCCTTGGCCCCAAAAACCGCGATGATTTTGCCTGTGGCGGTGACCGGGCGCACGACGAGAGGTCCCGTGGCCGGGACCACCGCTCGGCGCCGTTCCGACCGTTTTCGGCGCATCCGTTCGGCGACATCGCGGATCGCTTCGACCAACTCCCGGTTGTCAATCGGTTTCGCCAGGTAACTCCGCGCTCCGGCCATCATGCAGCGTCGGAGGTGCTCGATGTCGAAAGCGGCGGTCAGGACGAGGACGGCCAGGTCTCGCTCGCGGGTTGCGTACTGCCAGATCGCTTTGGGTCCCTCCATGTCGGGCAAGTCATCGCTTAACAGTACGACGTCGACCTCAGTCGATTGAAGCATCTCGTAGCCATCGGCTGCCGTGCCTGCTTGGCCGACGATTTGCATGTCGTCGTGGAGTGAGAGGGTTGTTGTGAGTAGAGCGCGAATCTCCGGTAGCCGCTCTACAATCAGCACGCGTGTTACGGTCAAATCTGACTCCCTCCATGATTAGAGATGTGGACGGGCGCGCGTTTGGAGTCCGTGTTTGGCGTGCGGAGGGGAACCTCCAGGAGTACTCGCGTGCCTTTGCCCAGTTCGGTGGTTATGGTCAGCTTGGCATCGATCAGTTCCGCCCGCTCGCGCATGTTGAGCAAGCCAAAACTGTACCGTTGGTCGTACGTTTCGTCTACTTCTTCCAGACTAAACCCGGTTCCGTCGTCTTGCACGACGGTGGAAAGGACGTCCTTCGTCTTCTGCAGCGTGATCCAGACGTTCTCCCCTGACGAGTGCTTCCGAGCGTTTTGGATCGCTTCCTGCAAGATGGCGAACACCACGCGCTGGGTCTGCACGGGCAGGGAATTCTCAATCGTCTGGGTGCTGAGGTGAAACGCGATGTTGGATGTGCTGGTGCGCAGTTGTTCGATGTAGGCTTTTAATCCGGCCATCAAACCCTTTGTCTCCAAGATGACCGGGCGCAGGCCGAATACCAGCGAGCGAGCGTCACGCACGGCCTGGCGAGCCATTTGGCGTAGGCCTTCCAGTTCATCACGCAGGTCACTGGCCTCGGCGGTCAACTGCATTTGCGTATGCGTAATGCTGACGACCATTGCGCCCAGGTTCTGGATCAGTCCATCATGGAGGTCGCGGGCCAGTTCTCGGCGCACCTCTTCCTGGGCACTGATGATGCGATCCCGCTCTGCGCGCAAGCTTTCGTAGAAGCGAGCGTTTTGAATGGCGACGGCGATTTGCGACGCAAATACGTTGAGTAATTGCGCATCCTCTTCGGAGTAGTTGAGCCGAGTGCGCCGGCGGGTGACATTCAGCACGCCGAGGATCGTGTCTTTGAAGTTCAGCGGGACAGCCATCGCAGAGCCGATGTCTCCGCCTCTGGCCCGATTCTCATACGGCGTGCCCTGCAAGCCACCCAGCAACAGTAGGGCGGCTCCTTTCCTAATGACCTCGCCGGCGATTGTGCCCTCTGTGTGTACCTTGGTTCCGGGCGGTAAGTCGTGGGACAGGCCGCGATGGGCGGCGATGACAAAGCTCTTCCCGTCCTTGTCGATTAGCATTAGCGACACCATATCCGGTGAGAAGGCGAGGTCTACCTGCTTGAGAATCTCGTCGAACAGCGTCTGCATCTCCAGGTTGCTGGTCAGGGTGCGGCCCAGTTCCAGCAGGTGGATCAATGTGGAAAGGTGCTCCTTTTCCTGCTGCCACCGAAAGTGCTCCAACCAACGATTGACACTGATGGCCAGTTCCCCGCTGCTGCACGGCTTGGCCAGGTAATCGTACGCCCCGATGCGCATCGCTTGAGTGGCCGACTGCACGGTGGCGTTCTGGGCCAGCACGATGACGTCGGTCGAGGCAAAGCGCCCGCGGATTCGACCGAGCAGCCCCAAGGCCGAGGAATCTATCCCCAACAGAGCCAGTGCAAATGGCGGACCGGGCAGGGCGGTCAGCACCTGCTCCGAGGAATCTAGCGACTCAACCTTCAGATCGGGTAGGCTGGACAGTACATCCAGACACATCTGGCGGGTAGCTTGCTCATTGTCGGCGACAAGCACATGGATAGGATTCATCATAATCGCCTACTCTTCTAACTCTATGACGAACGTAACTGCCGTGGGCAGGGGATCGTCGGCGCGCCGGCCAAGCGACACGACGTTGACGCTATGGAATATCTGAAGTTCCTGCAACGACCGGGCATAGGAGAGCACCAGCGACGAGCTGCCCGCCCAGCCACTGAGTCGGGTTGTACGATCTTCCTGGGAAACGCCCTCCAGTCGGGCTCGTGGCGGCAACGCTTCGATTACGGCGCTCATCCTGGCCGAGACTTGGGACCGATTTGTGCTGAGGATCGCTTTCTCACGTTCCAACTGCGCGGTCTGGGAGGCGGTTTCTTCCAGGCTGCGTTCCAGCAGGTCCCGCTCTGTCATGAGATCGTCGGTGTGGCGCACCTGCTCGCGGACAAAATCCAGTGTCCGTTGCAGGTCTTGGACGCGCGCTTTCCCTGTCGACTGCAACCGCCACAGAGGCAATAGCGTGGCCACCGCAAAGATGACCAGCACCCAGCCCAACCAGCCGGACGGGCCAGCGCGCTGCTTGCGCGGGCGTTGATCGGGCAGGAGGTTCAGGTCCAGGAAGTTCGCCTGCAAGAGATCCCCTCTCCAAATCTACAAATCACAAACACTGCCCGTGCGGCACACCTCATGTTCCAAGGTAGCCAGCCGAGAACTTGCGAAAGAGCATCGTTTGATGACCCTTATCCGAGTAACTATTCATCAAAAGGTATCATCTCAATAACTTGGGGAACGCCCCCCGGCCCCCAATTCTGGGGG
>CAZDTE010000128.1:0-8952 GCA_964508275.1 uncultured Ardenticatenales bacterium | reverse complement strand
CTGCAAAGCTGTGAAAGCTCCTTCCAATTCGATGGCCAGCTCAACATCTGCCCACGGGCCTCTCCCCGCCCCTCTACTGCTTTCAGATAGACTCCCACATCAATGTCATGGAAGGGGAGACCATTCACCCTGCAGCGTCACGATAGAACAAGGCCGGCTTGTCCCCATTCATCCCCCGCTCTCCTCATCGAAAGGGTCAACTGCCTGCGCTTCGGCCCAAATCTGGCGGTAGAGATCGAGCACGCTGATATCCAGAGACGCGGCCAGTTCCAAAGGGAGACGACGGGCTCGGATCAGGTCTTGCACATCGGCCAGATCGCGCCGGCGGTGAGGCGCACTTTGCCCCGAAGCTAGCTTCAACTCGATCAACTTCTCCAGCGCAATGACGCGGACGCCTCCGAAATCCACGGTCACGCCCGGTTGAGACGGATCGGGGAACGCTACCGGCTTGGGCAACCCGTCGCCGGGATACTCCCCGGCCGTGATCACCTCGATCCGCACGGCGGTCTCGGTGTCACGAAATGTCTTCTGCGCGCCCTCAAATGCCGGACGATATCCCCGTCCCACCAAGCGTTCGCGGAATCGCTTCAGACCGGCCGGCGATAGCAGCAGATCGATATCCTGCGTAAGGCGAGGGTATCCATGTTGCCCCAGCGCCAACCCACCCAGCAAGGCATAATCAATCCCCTCCGCAGTCAACCGTTCCACCAACCGGTGCAATGACCGTTGCAGCGCCCCCTCGCCGGCAAAGAAGACGCTCGCCTCGCGCAGTAGCAGATCCCCACCCTGGCGCAACCGCTGTTCGTACGAGACGCTTTCCTTACGCGGCACGCGTTCCATGCTTTCTGTCGTCCCACAGGGCCACCTCCGGCACGACATCGCGCACGAAACCGCGATCCTTCAGGCACTCCAGGATAACCCGCGCGTTTTCTTCTGCCGCGTGGTGTACCGTATCGAGCCGGATCTCCGGATGCAGTGGCGGTTCATACGGATCGTCAATGCCGGTGAACCCCTTGATCTCACCCCGCCGCGCCTTTGCATACAGGCCCGAACCGTCACGCTGCTCGCAGACTTCAAGTGGCGTATCCACGTACACTTCCACGTAGTGGCCCTTGCCCACCATGTTGCGCACATCATTCCGCGTGGCGCGATAAGGGCTGACCGCCGCGCAGATCACAGCGCCACCGTGCCGCACAAGCTCCGCCGCCACGAATCCCATGCGTCGGATATTTGCGTCGCGATCCTCCTTGCTGAATCCCAGCCCTCTGGAAAGATTGGTGCGCACGACGTCCCCATCCAGCAGCGTCACCGGCCGGCCACATTCCTGCAACAGGAAGGTCAGAACCTCGGCGATCGTCGACTTCCCGGAGCTGCTCAGCCCAGTGAACCAGACGCACACACCTTGTTTGTGGCGCGGCGGGTAGCTCTCTGCCAAGATCTCCGCCACCTCCGGCCGGGTGAACCAGTCCGGCAATTGCCGGCCGTTGTTGAGGTACTCTTCGCGCACCTGCGTGCCGGAGATGTGCGCCGTGTTCGCCTCGGCCGAAACCTCCGACACCTCTTCGTAGCGGTCTTCATCCGGAAGATAGACCAACATCTTAAACGGTATGACCTTAACGCCCAGTTCATCGCTGAATTGCTCGGCCAATTGCTGCGCATCGTAGGGGCCATAGAATGGCTTGCCGGCAGAATCGTTGCCCGGCCCGGCGTGGTCGCGCCCAACGATCAGGTGGTTTGCGCCGTAATTTCGCCGGATCAGCATGTGCCACACTGCCTCGCGGGGACCGGCCATACGCATCGCCAGCGGCAACAACGCCAGCACGATCCGGTCCGGGTCGAAGTACCGGCGGGCCAACGTCTTGTACGTGCGCACCCGTGTGAAGTGGTCCACGTCTCCAGGCTTGGTCATCCCCACGACCGGATGCAGCAAGAGCGTGCCGTCCACATTTGCAACCGCGCGTTTGGTCAACTCCTCGTGGACGCGGTGCAACGGATTGCGCGTCTGGAAAGCTACCACATTGGGATGACTGGCTTCCCGCAAGCAATCTCGGGTCTGCGCCGGCGTCAGTCGCAACTCATGAAAATCGAAGCGAGGGGGCAATCGCAACACTCGCAGCCGGCCGGAGATGTTCAGCTTGCCCCAGCGGTGCGTCTCCGCGATCAAGGGGTGACGTAAGTCCGTGGAACCGAAGACCTTCTGTGCCGTCTCATTCAGGTCCCACTCGTAGAGCTCCTCAATCGTCATCAGCGCCAGCAACCGGTTCTTCCGATCCCGCAGGGCGACCTCCTGCCCCAAGCGAATTGCAGGCCCTGGCTCCACCGGCAACGTGACCGGGATGGGGAAAACGTACCCGTTCGCCAGACGCATTTCCGCGAGCACGCGCCGAAAGTCCTCCTCTCCGCAGAACCGATCGAGCGGAGAAAACGCCCCGGTAGCAAGCAACTCAAGATCACAGGCCACGCGCTGGGAGACACGGATTGCCGGCAGCCGATTGCCGTAACTCAGGAGATGCTCTCTCTCCTCTTCGGGAACAAGCAGATTCACCAGCGTGCCCCCATAAGGTGGGATCAATGTTGTTGTCTCTGTGTTCAAAGCGGCCATAACCTCCGTTGCTCCACCCGGGATCACGTTCCCCAGGCAAGCTCCGCCCTTCCGGCAAGACTCCCTTGCTAGAAAGGGGAAGGCGAGTTTTGAGTTTCAGGTTTCGAGTTTCAGGTTTCGGGTCTTGAGTTTAGAGTATCGGGTTTCGAGTTCGAACTCTATCTCCCCCGTTCATCATTCAGCGTTCAGCGCTTGGGAGCCGCTCCTAGCTTACCTACTTCTTACTCCCGTACTCCACGCCCCACGAGCCTACTCCTCCCGCAGCAACCGATCCAGCACGCGCGCCAGTTTGTCGGGATCGTGGCGCACGACCAGCAGGTGCTTGGTGATCTCTTCTCCCTCGACGGAGATGGTTACCTCCTGCCGCGCCTCAGTCAGTAGGTCTTCGGAGACCAGGATTGCCCCTTCCACCAGGGTCGTCTCCTCGCCCGTTTCGGCGAAGGTCACCCGCGAGATAGCATCGGCGCTATCGGGTACATGGCGCACAGGCTGGGCTCCTTCGGCCTGGTATTTGGCCAGCATCTCGGGCCGCAGCGGGGCCGAGTTCATCACCACGTAGTCCATCTCCAACCCGCTCTGCCTGCGGATGGCCTGCAGGTGATCGGCTACCGTGTAGCCTTCCGTCTTACCGGTCTCCGTCATCAAATTGCAGATGAAAACCAGTTTCCCTTCGCTTTCTCGAATGGCAGCCACAACGTCCGGGATCTCCAGGATCGGAATAATCCCCGTGAAGAGGCAACCCGGGCCAACTACGATCGCTTCTGCGCGGCGCAGGGCCTCGATGACGCCAGAGCGCACCGGCGGGTGATACGGTGCCGGCCTGCTCGATTCCGGCGGCGCCTCGGAATCCTCCCACACACGCGTGCGTTTCACCGGTTGCCCCAGGAACACGTGCTCGATCGGTGTCCGTCCTGCCAGGTTGGCTCCCTGGGGACCCGAGATCTCTACCTCCCCGGCCAGCAGTGTGCCGTCGGCCAACTCAGCATAGACGCCCACATCCTCCAGGGTCGGGAACAGGATGTGGTCCTCGGGCAAGCCATGTACCTCACGGAGGCGTGCGGCAAACCGACCGTTGTCCAACAACCCGGGGATGACGCTGAGGTGCAAGTCAGGGCGCTGATCTCGCAACCCTTGCACCACATGCGAAAGCCCGGTGCTTCCCCCCAGCAACACCACGCGCTGTCCCGACTCTTCCCGACGCCGGCGATAAACCAACTCGGCCAGGCCCTCATCCTGTCGCCCAGGTGCCAGGGCCCCCAAAATGACGTCGCTCAATCGGTTAAGGGAAACAGCTACCACAACCGTCCCCAGCGCTATGAACAACAGGCCGCGCGCCCAACGGGGAATGAACTGCAAGGTGAGGTAAAAAGCTTCTGGTGGAAACGGCTGCTGACGATACAAATGTGTCAGCAGATACGCAATCCCCAGGGCAAGCATCAGCAAGCCCAGAAGCAGCAGCCCCAACCACCGCTTGAATCCCAACCCGGGCGTCAACCACACTCGCCAGTTCGATTTCATCGTTAGGCCCTATTCCACCGTAACGCTCTTGGCCAGGTTTCTAGGCTGGTCAATGTCACGTCCCAACGTGTTTGCGCAATGGTACGAAAGGAGCTGCACCTGAACGGCAGCCAAGACAGGCGCTAACCAAGGGTGCGTGCGCGGAATCGTCAGACTGTCTGGCGTAAGTCCGGACATCGCTTGGTCTCCCTCCGGAACCAGGCCGATCACCCATGAACCCCGGGCCAACACCTCCTGCACATTGCTCACCATCTTCTCGTACACCGCCGGCTGCGTGGCCAGAGCAACAACGGGGATGCCCTTTTCCAGCAAGGCCAACGTTCCGTGCTTCAGCTCGCCTGCCGCGTATCCTTGGGAGTGTATATAGCTGATCTCTTTCAACTTCAGGGAGCCTTCTTGAGCGATTGGCTCGTCCAGGTTTCGCCCGATGAAGAAGCAAGCCGGCTGCTCGGCAACGCGGGCGGCAATGTCGATCACGCCGGTCTGGTCATCCAAGATCTGTCGCACCTTGCCGGGCAGATTCGGCAACTCTCGGGCCATCGCCAGTAGTTCCTCGCCATACTCGTGGGCGCGGTGTTTGGCCAAGTGCAGCAGGAGAAGATAAACACCCGTCAACTGGCCAACAAACGCCTTAGTCGAAGCGACGGCGATCTCCGGCCCCGCTCGCGTGTAGAGCACACCGTCCGCCAAACGAGCCACGGAACTGCCCACGACGTTGGTGATCGCCAACACCCGGGCGTTTTGTTCTTTCCCCTCACGCATGCTGGCGATGGTGTCTGCTGTCTCACCCGATTGGCTGATGGCCACCACCCATTCGCGCGGGCCGATAACCGGGCGGCGGTACCGGAATTCCGATCCCACATCCACCTGCACCGGCATGCGCAGGACGGTCTCGAAGAGGTGTTTGGCGACCAGACAGGCGTGGTAGGCCGTGCCACAGGCTACGAAGGTGAGACGCTCCAGGCCGCGAGCTTCGTGTGGCGCGATGCCCAACTCCGGTATCTCCGTGCGCGCTCCCTCGATCAGCCGGCCCCGCAGGGTGTCCTCGATCGTCGCCGGCTGCTCGTGAATCTCCTTGATCATGTAGTGGGGATAGCCACTCTTCTGAGCAACCTCCGGCGGCCAGTCGATCACCGTTACTTTCCGGTCATAGATGCGCGGCTGGGCCGGCTCGCGGAAGCTGGTGATGATCACGTCGTTCTTGGTGATCGTTGCCACTTCCCCATCTTCCATCACGTACACCTTGTTGGTGTAATGCAGCAACGCGGGAATATCGGAGGCGACGTGGTTCTCACCCCGCCCCAACCCGATGATGAGCGGAGGGGTGTCCATTTTGGCGGCAACCAGGCGATCTTCTTCGTCCTTGTGCAGGACAACCATGGCCAACGCACCCCGCACATCGCGCAACGCCAGTTGCACCGCGGTCGTGATGTTCCCGTCGTAGTATTTCTCTATGAGGTGGGCCAACACCTCGGTGTCGGTCTGCGACCGAAACTGGTGGCCTTCCGCTTCCAGTTGAGAACGCACATCCAGGAAGTTCTCGACGATGCCGTTGTGTACGATGGCAATCCGTCCGGAACAGTCGAGGTGGGGGTGGGCGTTGACCCGACTCGGCTCGCCGTGGGTGGCCCACCGCGTGTGGCCCAACCCGACAACACCGGAGCCAATCGTCGGATCGATGATCCTCTCCAGATCGCTGACTTTCCCAGGGGCCTTCTCGACGTAGAAATGGCTATTGTGGGACACGGCGATCCCGGCAGAGTCGTAACCTCGATAGGTCAGCAAGTTTAGCTTCCGGAGCAGAATGGGCAGAGCTTCGTGCTCGCCCACATATCCGACAATCCCACACATCGCGTACGCCTCCTTGCAAAGGTGGAGTGCTTGGGCTTGTTGCGTCGGGTAACGTTCTGTAGTGGATGCTCCTAAGTTGATCAGAGA
Organism: uncultured Ardenticatenales bacterium; assembly: GCA_964508275.1. Taxonomy (GTDB): domain Bacteria; phylum Chloroflexota; class Anaerolineae; order Ardenticatenales; family JAADHH01; genus CAZDTE01. The sequence continues at coordinate 2,894 of CAZDTE010000128.1, read as the reverse complement.
AAGAGGGCGTGCATCTTCAGGATGGCGACTTTGGTTGGACACTAGATGGCGTGCAGAGGCCTTCAGAAAAGTGTCGTTTTCAGTTGGCCAATGAGGAAAGTCTACTCTAGTGCCCTATTGTACCACGAGTACCGAAATGTGTCAACTCGCGGAAAGGCTCCTCCATGCTCGTTGTCACCGTGCATCCATTTCCTCCAGGTACGCCTGTTCGGCCGGCGTCAGGTCAGCGGTGGCGAGCAGATCGGGCCGGCGTTTCCACGTGCGCCGGAGCGCCTGTTCCCGCCGCCACCGGGCAATCCCCGCGTGGTTCCCCGAGAGCAACACCTCCGGCACGTCCCATCCCCGGAACTCCGACGGGCGCGTGTACTGCGGGTACTCCAGCAGCCCGGCGGCATGCGAATCGTCACCCGTGGCCCCGGGGTCGCCCAGTACGCCAGGCAGTAGCCGGGTCACCGCGTCCACGATCACCATAGCCGGAACCTCCCCGCCGGAGAGCACGTAATCGCCGACGGAGATCTCGTCCGTCGCCAAGTGCTCGCGCACTCGCTCATCCACCCCCTCATAACGCCCACAAACCAGCAACAGCCGGCCGTGCGCGGCCAGCTCGCGGGCGATTTCCTGGGTAAATAGCCGGCCTTGCGGTGTGAGCAATATCACCGGCACGCCGGACGCATTCCCCAACTCGCTTTCCACCGCCGCGAAGATCGGCTCCGGCTTCATCACCATGCCGCCCCCACCGCCGTAGGGCGTGTCATCGGTCATGCGGTGCTTGTCGGTGGCGAAATCCCGGATGTTGTGCAGTGCAATCTCCACGCGCCCCATCTCCTGGGCTCGCTTGATGATGCTCGCAGCAAAAGGGCCGGCGAACATCTCTGGGAACAGCGTGAAGATGTCGAAGCGCATCGGCGATCAATTCCCGTTCTGACCAACCTGCGATTTGAGATAGGCTTCGATGAACATGTCCAGGTCCCCGTCCAGGACCGCGCCTGTCTTGCCGGTTTCAACCCCCGTGCGGTGATCCTTGACCATTTGGTACGGGTGCAGCACGTACGAGCGGATCTGGTTGCCCCAGCCGGCGTCCACATGCTCACCCTTCAATTTGGCCTGCTCGGCGGCGATCCGATCCCGTTCGATTTCGTAGAGCCGGCTGCGCAGCACCTTGAGCGCCGATTCGCGGTTCTGCAACTGGGAGCGTTCGTTCTGGCAGGTGACGACGAGGCCGGTGGGGAGATGGGTGATCCGCACGGCGGTGGCGTTTTTCTGAACGCTCTGCCCTCCCGCACCGCTGGACCGGAAAACGTCAACGCGCAGGTCCTCTGGGTTGACTTCCACCTCGACGGCTTCGTCAATCACCGGCATGACCTCGACGAGAGCGAAGGACGTATGCCGCCGCCGCGCTGCATCGAACGGGGAGAGGCGCACCAGCCGGTGGACCCCCTTCTCGGCCCGCAGATAGCCATAAGCATACTCACCCTCCACCTCTACGGTGGCGCTCTTCAGGCCGGCCTCTTCGCCCGACATCGAGTCGAGGATGGTCGTTCGGTAACCTTGACTCTCCGCCCAGCGCAGATACATGCGCAACAGCATCTCGGCCCAGTCCTGTGCCTCGGTGCCGCCTGCTCCGGCATGAACGGCCAGCAAGGCAAATCCTCGATCGTGCGGTCCGGAGAGTGTCAGCCGAGACTCTTCCTGATCAAGCTGGCGACCAAGGGCCTCTGTCTCGGCAGCCACGTCGGCGATGACTTCTTCATCAACCTCCAACGCGGCCAGTTCCAGCAGCTCCTGGGCTTCACGGGTGCGACTCATGAGCCCTTGCCAAAGTGTGACCTCTTCTCGCAAAGACGCCAACCGCTGCATCATTCCTTGGGCTGCCTTCTGATCGGCCCAAAAGTCGCTCTGGCCCGCTACCTTCTCCAGGCGACGGATCTCTGCTTCCTGGCCAGGGATGTCAAAGACGCTCCAGAATCCCGGCGATCCGTTGTTCCACCTCCCGCAAACGACCCCTCACCTGTTCCATTCTCAATCTCCCTCGAATAACCCTTCTACAAACGTTTGCGCGTCGAATTCTGCCAGGTCATCAATCTTTTCGCCCGTACCAACGAACTGGATCGGCACTCCCAACTCATGCGCAATCGCGAAAGCCATCCCGCCCTTGGCCGTGCCATCCAGTTTTGCCAAAACTACGCTGGTAACATCCACAGCCTTTTTGAAGACTTTCGCCTGGGAGAGGGCGTTCTGTCCTGTCGTTGCATCCAGCACCAACAGGGTCTCGTGTGGCGCCCGGTGGACGTTTTTCTGTGCCACGCCGTACACCTTGGTCAACTCCTGCATCAGATTGTACTTTGTGTGCAGGCGGCCGGCCGTATCCACGATCAGAACGTTGCTGCCCCGTGACCGGCTGGCCCGGATCGCGTCATAGACCACCGCACCCGGGTCGCTGCCGGGCTGCCCGGCGATCACCTCAACGCCGGCCCGGTCTCCCCAGATCTTCAATTGGTCGATAGCCGCCGCACGAAACGTGTCCCCGGCCGCTAACATCACCTTTTCGCCCCGATCCTTGTGGTACTTGGCCAGCTTGGCAATGCTTGTCGTCTTCCCGGAGCCGTTCACGCCGACGATCAGCACGACGGAAAGCATCCGCTTGCCATCCAGGTAGGGGGGACGTGAGACCTCTAGGATGTCCACCAGCCGCCCCTTCAGTCGGCTTTCAACCTGTTTGGCCTTTCGCAGGCCTTGCTGGGCGACATCCTGGCGCAGCCCGGCAATCAAGGCCATCGTGGTGTCCACCCCCATGTCGGCCATGATCAGCAGTTCTTCCAGCTCGTCCCAGAATTCCTCCGTCACCTCGCCCGGCCCAAACAGACCGGCGATCTGCCCGAACATAGACTGGCGGG
>CAZDTE010000127.1:0-9043 GCA_964508275.1 uncultured Ardenticatenales bacterium | reverse complement strand
GGGGGCATGTGCTCCCCCAGAATTGGGGGCCGGGGGCGTTCCCTAAGTTATTGAGATGATATTCAGAGCGGACGAAAATCCGCGTCCCTTCGGCGGCGGATTGTTCCGCCGCGTGCGGGCCCGTTTACAGCGGAGGGGTTCGGCTCTCCAAGCGCAAAACATTGACGGACACCCTTTTGCGTTATGCCCGAGAGTCGATCAATTCTTGACAGTTTTTCAATTTTATGGTATTATCTTTTTGACAAATAACGTTATGTGCGTTGCGTCATTCCTGTGCAAAGCTCAATCGGCAACATAAAACTCACCGGTGACAAAGCTAAAGGAGGCGCGCTCAATGGCCCAGACGGATTATGCCCACGCGGCGCGAACGTTCGAGGAGGCGTACGCGAACACCGATTACCGGCTGCCGTTGCGTGGCGACCAACTCGATCAGTTCTACGTTGCGCGGGCGGAAGATACCTCTCGGCTGGAGATGTTGAAGCAGGAGCTGCTGATCGGCGCGGAAAAAGGGTTGAGCACCAAGTTCCTGGTGACCGGCCACTTGGGCTGTGGCAAGTCCACGGAACTCAACCGGTTGGTCAGAGACATCGCCAAAGAGCCCGGACTGCGCGATAGCCTGTTCGTCGTCTCCTATTCCGCCAGCGACGTACTCGATCTCCAGGACGTGGACTACACCGACATTGCCTTTTCCATCGTGGCGGGCGTATACGACCGTCTCCGCGAGTTGGATATCACCTTTTCCAGCGACACCATAGAGCAGATCACCGCCTGGATCAACAGGGAAGTGGAGAGCTTTACGTCGAAGACACTGGGTGCCGAGGTGGAAATTGGCAGCGGGGCCGGCTTTGGGCGGTTGTTGGGCATGATGAACCTGATCGGCATTCGCATCAGCGGCAGCGGGGAGCGCAGTAAAGAGGTGCGCAAGAAGGTGAAGAAGCGGGCCCCGGAGCTTCGCGACCTGGTCAACAACCTGATGACCGAACTGCGGGAACTCACCGGCATGTCCGTGCTCCTGGTGATTGATGATCTCGACAAGCTGCGCAAGGACGACGCGCTGCAAGTGTTCCGCGAAGACGGTCCCTTCCTGACTCTCCTCGACTGCATGGCAATCTACACCGCGCCGGTCTCCATGATGTACCAGTTGGGGGAATCGCCCAGCTTCGAGCGCTACCGGCGGTACCCGATCCCCATGTTCAAGGTGGCCAGCCAGAATGGGTCGGCGGCCGGCGACGATCTGGAACGGCTGGTGGAGATGGTCCACCGGCGCGTATCACCCGATCTGTTCGCTCCCAGCGTCGTCGAGAAGTTGGCCGTGATCAGCGGGGGGGTGGTGCGTCACCTGATCAAGATGGTGCAGGATGGCTGCCTCTACTGCCAGACCTTCCAACACCCGTTGATTGACAGAGAAGTCCTGATCTGGTTGCTGGAGCGGTTGAAGGAAGATTTCAGCCGCTGGCTTGGGCAGGCTGACTATGAGGTACTCAAGCGCATCCACCGCACGAAATCGTGCCGTGACGCCGAGGAGGCATGGGAGTACCTGCAATCCCTCTGTGTGCTGGAATACGCTAACGGTGGTTATTGGTACGACCTGCACCCGGTCGTGAGCATTTTGATCGGGGAGCGCGAATCCCGGCAGGAGGAATCCGCATGACCACAAACCTGGCTCCGGCCCGCGCAGCCCGACTTCCCCACGAGGACCTGCCGGCACGCTTCCCAGAACAGATCAGCCTGCTGCTGAACATGATCCGTCTCAGTCGCATGGGCGGGATCGCGACCGTCGAATGTGACGACATCCCGCTTCGCAAGCGCCTATTCCAGCATTTCCGCCAGAGGCTTCGCGAAGCCAACATCTATCTCTATCCGGTGGAGATCGCCGAACATGACCAGAACCTAGTCCGTCTCCTGCGTGACCTCACGGAACGATCCGGCTTCAAGGATCTGGAACTGATCGGGCGCTACGAGAACATCGCCCTCTTCGCCTACGGGCTGGAAAAGTTCGATGCCGGGCAGCAGGAGGAATTCCTGGCCTCGCTTAACCTCTTCCGCGACACGACGACGGTCATCAAACAGCCGATCATCATCTGGGCCACCAACAACTTCGTCAGTCGCATGGCCCGCGAAGCTCCCGACTTCTGGAGCTGGAAGGGGATGCTCTTCAAGTTTGCGGGCAACGGGCAAGAGTCGCCGGTCGAATCTCGGTTACCGCTTCCCCAGCGATACTTGCACGACCTGCTGAACGATCCGGACTTTGCCATCTGGCGAGACCTGTATGTGCCGGTGCACGGGTTCCACCTGCGCACGCCGCCTGCCTGGAAATCGGACACCCGGCTGACCGTACACGAGCCACGGCGCGGCACGCTGCCACCCGGCCCGGCTCACGAGTGGGGCCGACAGTCAAGATCGGTCGAGCCGCCGGACAACCTGTTGACGCTTCTTGCGCATCAGGAGTCGGTCGTGGTCCTGGGCGCACCGGGTGCAGGGAAAACCACCTTGCTGCGGTACCTGGCCCAAGCACAGGCCCGCCGCGCCTGGAAGAGCCTGCGCCAAGACGCGCTGCCAAAACAGATACCGGTCTTCATTCGCCTGAACTTGCTACGCACCGGGCGTTCTCTCGAACACCTGGTACTCGACGCCCTGAGCACCTTCCGTCTCTCGACCATCCGGACTCTGGACCTGCTCGACCATGTGCTGGCGGGCGGGCGCGCCGCCGAGCAGGTCGGCTTGCCGCCTGACCAACGCTTCCTTTTCCTGCTCGACGGGTTGGGCGAGGCCCCGCAAGAGCGCCGCGCGGAGTTGGCTGCCTTCGTCCAGCGCTTGCTCCCTCGCCATCGCGTGATCGTCACCTGCCGCTCGGAGGATTACGCCCCGCTAGACGGGCTGCGCGTCCTGCAGATCGAACCGCTGGGCGACGGCGACATCGAACGATACGCAGTGCGCTACCTGGGGAAGCGGCGGGGCGAGCAATTGGCTCACGAGGTGCTGGCGGATCGCGCCCTGACCGATTTGGCACGCAGCCCGCTGGCCCTTTACATGCTCACCCGTATCGCGGACGATTCGGATCCAGGGGAGACCCTGCCCAAAAACAGGGGTGTGCTGTTCCAACGATTCACCGACAACCTGCTTGGCCGCACCAAGACGGAATGGTGGCGCATGTTTCGACGCACCCACAACCAGGTGGCGGTCGACATCAGCCGCCAGGCGCTCGCCGAACTCGCCTACGCGATGCAACAACGCCGGGTGGCCAGCATAAGCGCCGAGAAGAGCCAATGGATCATCCGCGAAGCAGCCTATGTCAACCCAGCCCGTTCCTCTGCCAAAGACACCTTCGACGCCCTGTTGCACTCTGGCCTGATCCGGCTCTCGGAGGATCGCAGCCGGGTCGAGTTCATGCACCAGGCCGTGCGCGAATACTTCGCCGCTCTGAAGCTGCGGGACAGTAAGATGAGCATCGCCTCGATCCTCAACGATGAACAGGGACGGCGGACGTGGGGGGGCACAATCACTCTGCTGTTCGGCATCGCCGATGACCACCTGGCCATCTATCGCGACATCATCGGAGATGGTTCGGACTACCAGCGTCTGTGGCTCGCCGCACGTTGCCTGGCGACCCTGCCCCGCGAATCGCAGGTCCTACAGCAGATCGGACAGAGCATGGCCGGCAATCGTCGCCATGCCGCCCTCTTCGATTTCTGTCGCGGCCTCGCGTTTGAAGAACAGGGTGAATTCAGAAAAGCGATTGAGCTGTTCCGACGTGCCTCAAGAATGGCCCCGGATCTGTCCTTCGCCTACTACGACCTGGGTTGTGTGTTCCGGCAACTGGACCGGCCCGACTACGCCGTCGCGGCCCTGAAAGAGGCCATTCGCCGGCGACCCGATTTTGTGGATGCCTACAACCACCTGGGCATCACCTTTTTCGAGCAGGAAGACTACGCGCGAGCACTGAACGTGTTTGGCGCCGCCGTTGAACTGGAGCCGGACAACCCGCACCATTACTTCAACGCCGGCCTGGCCCTCCAGGTTCTACGGCGCTACGATCAGGCCACGCAGGCGTTCTCCCACGCGCTCAAGATCAGGGGAGGTTACGAGGAAGCGTCCCAACAGCTCGTATGGCTGCAGAAAGCGAAGGACACACCTGCCCTGATCCTGCTCGATCACGTGGAAATCTTCCGCGCCCTCCCACTCGAACAACGCCTGGCGTTAGCCCAACACCTCCAGGCCCAGAAGTTTGCCCGGGGGCAGGCCATCGTGCAAACAGAGCAGCCCGCACCCAGAATGTTTATCATCGCCCGCGGCGAGGTGAAAGTGAGCACACCCGATGCACAAGGGGAGCTGTCAGGAACCCAAAGGCTAGGGGTGGGCGACTTCTTCGGCGAAGCGATTCTTGTGGAGGATGCCCCCCGCCCGCTACAGGCCGTAGCTGTCACCGACGCCGAACTCTTGAGCCTGTCGCGAGAGGACTTTGACGAAGTCACCGCGCGGTTCCCGGCGTTGGCCAAACGACTGGTGCAAACACGCCACGAACGGTTGGATGGCAGCGCCCGGCGCTCGGCCAGTCAACCTGGCGTTCTGGCAAGGTAAGAGTGCTTGCATCCGTCAATGCGAGCCGCCGCAGGCAGCGAAGCAAGCCCTATTGCATCAGGGAACCGATTCCTCGCCCGCGCGTGGAGATTGCTTCGCTTCGCTCGCAATGACGGAGTCGATCTTTTTCCGCTTGACAAAGCACCGGTGGTCTCAGTGCGACGGCTTCAGCCCTATGCTCAAGGCGGCTGCAACCGGCATCTCCCCCGATTGATGCGCGGGCCCAACGCAACAGGGATTCGCCGTTTTCGGATTCTGATGGTATACTCCAGGACACTCCCCTGGGGCGCTAACCGGCACCCACCAAACACGTGAGGGACGGAAGTGAGCATCCTGGATCGCTTCAAGCGAAAACCAACGGTAACCAAGGACGACTGGGGCGACCGACCGAGCACGGACGCGCTACGCCAAATGCTGGCGACATTTCCGGCCGGAGCCCCTCGAGACTTGGGCGACAGCGACCTGGCCGGCATGGACCTAAGTGGATGGGACCTGCGCGGCGCAGTGCTATCGCGGGCCACGCTCTGTCTTGTGCGCGTCGGTCGGGAGCGGTTGGCCGGCACGGCATTGACGGCGGCACTGCGAGAAAGGCTGGACATTGCCCGGGCCGACGCGATTCTGCCCGTCTCCCTGCGGGAGGCCGATCTGACCGGCGCCGACCTGCGCGACGTGGCTTTCGTCGAAACGGACCTCACCCAGGCGATTCTGGATGAGGCGGACTTGCGCGGCGCCTGGTTCGTCAACACGGAACTTGACGGGACGAAGCTGCGGGGGGCCGACCTGCGCCACGCCAGCCTGCGCCAGGCACAGATGTCATACAAGGATGTGGACCTCTCCGGCGCAGACCTGACGGGCGTAGACCTGGAACGCGTTTCGGCCGGCCGCATCCGGCTGCGCAACGCGATCCTGGCCGGCGCGAACCTGTCTGCCGCGTTCATGCCGGAAAGCGACCTGACCGGTACCGACATGCGCACTGCCAACCTCAGTTGGGCCGGCCTGGGCGAATGTGTGCTGGACGGGTCGAACCTGGAAGCAGCTCAGGCTAGTGCTGTCAACTGGATGCACACCAGTTTGCGCGGTGCGCACCTACACGACGCCATCCTGCGTGGCGGGTTGCTCCGCGAAGCGGACTTCGAAGGCGCCGACCTACGGAACGCCGATCTGCAGGACGCCCAGGCAGAAGGAGCCAGTTTCGTGGGCGCCGATCTGCGCGGTGCAAATCTGACCGGCGCAAAGCTCGACGGCGCCGACTTCACCGGCGCGCTGCGCGACTGAGAGGAAGAAAGGACGTCGCTTTGTCAGACCTAACCACACCATCCGCACAGACCATCCGGACATCCGAAGCGGTGTACGAACGCTGGCAGGCCGGGCGCTGCGAACGTGACCAAGATGAGCACGCCACTGCAGAACTCCACCCCTGCCACCGCTGCGGTCGCGTGGTGTGCAACGACTGCTGCAACCCCACGAGGGAGCGACGCACAGAACCGTTGCACGGCGGCGATCATGAAGCATACACAAGTTGGGTGACGGCGTCCAGGCATTTGCAGGAACTTGAGGCAGAGTTGGAGCGGCTGCACAACCTGCTGGTATACGAACACGGCATGACCGAGCGCAAGCGGCTGTTTGGACTGATCAAGGAGCGCGTCCACGCCGCGGATGGCCGGCCCTGGGCAGAGGTCGAAGCCGAGATCAGGACAGCGATTCGCCGCCTGGAGCATGTTCGCCAGACGTTCACCCACGAGTTTCCGCTCAAGTTTGCCTGCGTTGTGCGTACGTCGGTGGACTACCGCGAATCTCAGGACTATGTCAGCCGCTACAGCCCATACTTGTGCCATGACTGCCGAACAGAGGCAGACGGCGTAGGCAAAGCTCCGGCTCAACCAAAAGGCATGACCACCTGGGAAGACTGAGGCTTTTCCAGAGAAATAAACCTGCCAGAAAGATATCACGAAGCCTGTTGGCATTCGCGAAATGTCTTCAAACGAGGTGGGAAAGCCCAAGGAACTCCCTTGTAGATTGCTTTTTCGAAGCATTGTGGGCTGCATCGAGAATCTGTTTGGGAGAACTATTCTCTTGGAGTTCCCTGAGTCTCCTGGCCGAGGAGGATCGAGCGCCATCATGATGGAGTACGTTGATTTCGAGCTGTTCATCCGTCAAACGGGGCTCAACTATACGACGACCTTGCTGCGTTCGCCCGTTGGCAAAGCTCGCGCGCCATTCCGCCTGCCAATCGATCCCAAGAACCTGAGCGATCTCCGCGATGCGGTGGAGCAGGCGATGCTACGCGCACGCACGACCACCCGCCGCAGCAACCCACCAGAAGTGGAAATCATCCAACGATTTGGCCGACAACTCTTCGAAAGCCTGTTCAACGGTGACCTGCAATCAGCGTACGTACGCAGTTGGGAACAAGCCCGGCAGGCGGACCGCGGCCTAAACATCTTGCTCGGTCTGCCTCCGCTGCTCCAAGCGATCCCGTGGGAGTTCCTGCTGGATCCGGCAAGGGACGATTTCCTCGTGCTGTCTCGGTATTCACCGGTTGTACGCTACATTTCCATCGTCCAGCCGCGCCGTGTCTCCTTGCGCATCAACTGGCCTCTACGGGTCGTGCTTGTCCTGGCCAGTCCCCAAGACGACGACGCCTACGCTCCGCTCGACGTCCACAGGGAACGAGATCGGATCCACACGGCTCTGGACAGCCTGATCCAGATGGGTGCTGTGCAACTCGACACCCTGGAGGGGGCAGATACCCTGCGGCAGCTGGTGGCGCGTCTGAGGTCGGAGCCATGCCACATCCTCCACTTTGTGGGACACGGTGGCTTCGATGACAACGCGGAGGAAGGCATCCTGATCTTCGAAGACGAACGACGCCGCGGGCAGCCGATCGGCAGCCAGAGCTTGGGGCGGTTGCTGAGAGACGTCCATTCGCTCCGCCTTGCGTTCCTCAATGCTTGCCAGGGCACGTTGGCCGACGAGGCGGATCCGTTCAGCAGTGTGGCCAGCGGCCTGGTTGAAGTGGGCCTACCGGCCGTGATCGCCATGCAATTCGAGATCAGCGATCAGGCGGCCGTGCTGCTTGCTCGTGAGTTCTACGCCGCGCTGTCGGAAGGCTTACCGGTACAGGCGGCCCTGGGCGAGGCCCGCAAGGCGCTGGCCCTGGAGGAACCGGACAGCATGGAGTGGGCCACACCGGTAATCTTTACGCACCTGCGCAACGCACGCGTATTCGAAATCGTGACCAGAACCCCTATCAGCCGCCCACCCTCTCTGCGGCACGCGGCACAGCCGGTGCAACCTACCGACCCGGCCCGCCCGCCGGTCGTCGCCCCAGACAACAAGACGATGGTGTATATCCCGCGCGGCCCCTTCTTCTACGGGGCACAGGACGAGCATAAGGAAGCGGGTGGCTTCTACATCGACCAATGGCCGGTGACCCGGCGCGAATACGCCCGCTTCCTGAAGGAAAGTGGCCGGAAGCCCCCCCCGCACTGGGTTGACGATCCGGAGGCGCAGGGGATCGCGGACCATCCGGTGACCTACGTGTCGTGGCACGATGCCCAGACGTACGCCGAGCGTTTCGGCAAGCGCCTACCCACCGAGATCGAGTGGGAAAAGGCCGCCCGTGGCGATGGCGACGCCCGCCGGTGGCCTTGGGGCAATGAGTTCTCGGCCGGTCGTGCAAATGTAAAGGAGAGCGGAATTGGGGCCACCGCCCCAATCGGCCGGTATCCCTCCGGTGCCAGCCCATATGACCTGTTCGACATGGCCGGCAACGTGTGGGAGTGGACAGCCAGTGACTTCGACCCCGAAGGGCACAAGGTGCAACGAGGGGGTTCGTGGTTTGACGGTGCGGACGAGGCCTGTTGCACATCGCGCAGCGGCGGCCAGCCGGATGGAGCGTACGAAGACGTGGGATTCCGGTGCGTGGCCGACGCACCGAAGAGGAATTCGTCCCCAGCGTAGCCCTGCGGAACGCTTGCTTTCCGCGAACCAGGCTCCCTCTATCGCTTGGAGTGCGCCGGATGGCGCGAACGCTTCGGGAGGCGGCAAAAAAAGGAGGTGTCGGCGATACCGACACCTCCTTTCGTTTTGTCTCTCGCGGTTGCGTACGAGCCCTGAAGCTTTGGGGTTCCAAAAGGTATGGGTTTGGGTCTTCCTACTCTACTGACTGTTCTGGATCAACGTCTGTTTCCTACCGGCAACTACACGGGTATGATAAGCCGCTGGCCCACGTAGATTACGTTCGGGTTCACCAGGCCGTTTGCCTGAGCGATGGCCCACACAGAGGTTCCGTACCGCATGGCGATCCAGGTCAGTGTGTCTCCCGGACGGACGATAACTACGGTTCCGCCACATGGTGACCCACATGGTGCCGGGGCGGGACGAGGCACATAGACCGGCGTGCCGCACGGTGCCCCACACGGTGCCGGGGCGGGACGAGGCACATAGACCGGCGTGCCACATG
>CAZDTE010000126.1:0-9278 GCA_964508275.1 uncultured Ardenticatenales bacterium | reverse complement strand
TTCTATCTGGAGGCCAGTGGCGGACAGGAGAAAGTCTGCATGTCGGTGCATCGCGCCCTGGGGATCTGGCACGAATCCAGCATCACCTGGAACAACCAGCCGGGCCACAACGCCTTCGCCTCGGCTACCCACTTCGTGGACAAGACGGTCGGTTACAAAACGTGGGACGTGACGTCGCTGGTGCAAGACTGGATAGATGGCAGCGAGGTGAACTATGGCCTCATGCTGCGGGGGCCGGAAGAGGGTAGCGCATGGTTCCGGCGATTCACGAGCGGAGAGGGGACGTTTGTGCCTCGCCTGGTGATCCACCTGGCGACAAAAACGTCCTACTCAACTCCCACCCCTACCGCCACGCCCAGTCTGGACCTGCAGGTGGATCACGTGGAGGTGACACAGGCCATTCAGTGCAAGGACAACGCCCATTGCGCCGACAACTCGGTGCCGCTGATTGTCGGCAAAACCACCTACGTCCGCGTCTACGTCAAGGTGACGGGCGCTGCGGGCGCGAGCGTGCCGAATGTCTCCGCCAACGTGATCGCCCACGTGCCGGGCAGCGGCGATTCACTGGGTGTGCCACTCAATTCGCCGATCAGCGCGAAGGTAAACCCCCAGCGCGCCCAGTTCGGCGATACGCTGAACTACTGGCTCGATCCGTGGGTGGTCAGCAAGTCTTCCACCCTGGAAGTGGAAGTGAATCCAGGCCGTACTGTGGCGGAGAAGGACTACGGCAACAACAAGAAGACGATCAACATGACCTTCAAGAAGACGCCCACGCTGCACCTCGTGCCGATCTGGATTCGGTACACGGTCGGCGGCCAAAAGCAGGTCGTGGATTTGACCATGCCGTACAACATGAGCACCTATCTGGAGAACATCTTGCCGGTCGGCCAGATTCAGTGGCACTACGTTTCGGGACGCTACGTGGACTGGAACAAGCAGATCGGGCCGAGCGCATCGAGCTGGGGCGACATCCTGAAGAAAGTCACCGATCTGCGAAAGAAAAACAGTTCGGCGCCGTCCGACGCCCACTGGTACGCGATGGTGCCGTTCAAGGTGGCGCAGGGGAGCATCTCCGGGTACGGGTCACTACCGGGCAAGGTCGCTGCCGGACGAGTGCCCCTTCATCACGAGAACCTGGAGGACACGGCGGACATCATGGCCCATGAGTTGGGACACAACTTCGGTCGCCACCATGCTCCTTGCGGGACGACCGATGGTCTGGACGGGAGTTACCCGTACGCGAACGCGCGCCTCGGCGACAACGGCTGGGACCCGCAGGTCGCCGCCGGCGGCAAGGTGCAGTCCATCCCAGGCGGCTGGGTCGTACCCGCGAACTCCGTCGACGTGATGAGCTATTGTCAGGACGAATGGATCTCCGAATACAACTACCGCGCCATCCTCACCTACCGGGGAACGACTCCGGCGGCCGCGGCGGCGAATGGAAGGCCCTCCGAGACGCGCGGCGTGCGCGACTCGGCAACTGGGACACAGCCCTACCTGTTCGCATCCGGCACGATCACCGGTGGGCAGGCTGTCCTCGACCCGTGGGCGATCATGGAGCGGGCGACCGGCTTCGACGATGGGCCAGGCGCGGGGTCGTATCGCCTGCGACTGGCCGCAACCGACGACACGACCCTGTTCGAACGGTTCTTCGATGTGGAGGCGTTCATGCCAAGCGGGCCCGCCGGCCTGGGTTCGGCACCGGCGGCGGGAGAGGCCACCGCCTTCTATGAGGTACTGCCCTGGAACCCCAGCGCCGCCACAGTCCAGGTGTGGGTAGGCGACGCCCTGCTGACCGAGCGGACGGTCAGCGCTCACGCGCCGGACGTCAGCGTTCTCGCGCCGGCCCCCGGCGTGGCCTGGACCGGCGATGGCGAGTACGTCATCGAGTGGCAGGGGAGCGATCAGGATGGCGATCTGTTGTGGTTCGACGTGGAGTTCAGCCGCGACGGGGGCACCACTTGGGAGATGCTGGCCACACGGTTGCAAGAGAGTACGTTACCGGTGAGCGGTGGCCAGTTCCCCGGTACCGACGCGGCGCTGTTTCGGGTCTACGCTTCGGATGGCTTGCTGACGTCGGAGGCGACCGTTGGCCCGATCAGCATCGAGGCCAAACCGCCGCAGGCGCTCATCACTTCACCCCAGGACGGCGCCGTCGTGCCGCCTGGCGTGCCGATCCCGCTCAAAGGGTATGCCTTTGACCCCGAAGACGGCCAGGTAGCGACACTGCTGTGGGAATCGAATCGGGACGGTTCCCTGGGAGCGGGAAGCCAGGTGATGGCCGGCGGCCTCTCGCCGGGAGAACACACCATCACGCTGACGGCAACGGACAGCGACGACAACGTTGCCGGCGAGTCCGTGCGGCTGCTCGTAGGTTTCCGCGTGAACCTGCCGCTCATTCTCAAGTGATGGCAGAGAGGTGAGACCTTTCAGACCTGGGAAGCGTCGCGGGCGTGCGCAACTTACACCACCCGCTGTGCGTATGCTGTTTAGACACCCGGTGGACGGCGAGAACAGGCCGGCAGAGGAGGCAAATGATGAGACGTAACGCGCATTCGCTGGCAGCCGCGCTTGGCATCATGCTGCTTGTAATCATTTCGTGGTCGGTCCTGTCGTCAAATCCGGTGAGTCAGGCCGCCGGCCCGACACAACGAGATTCGCAGGCCGCGAAGTTCGCGCCGGGAGAGGTGCTGATCAAACTACGGCCTGGCGTCCACGTGTATACTGACGAACTGCGGACCAGTGCGCCGCCGCTCAACGGCTTGCTGCAAGACTTCCATCTTTCCGAAATGCGACCTGTCTTTTCCGAAGTTAGGGCTTCGCCACGTGAAACGTTCCGGCTCCCCAACGGCCAGGAGCGGAAACTGCCGGACCTGGCGAGGATCTACCGGATGCGTTTCCCCTCGAAAGTAGACATCTTCCAGGTGATCGCCGCGCTGGAAAAGAATCCCCTGGTAGAGTATGCCGAGCCGAACTACGAGCATCACATTGTGGATACGGCGGCCGCCGCCGTCACACCGAACGACCCGTACTACAGCTCCAGCGGCAGTTGGGGCCAATCGTTCGCCGACATGTGGGGGTTGCACATCATTCAAGCCGGCGATGCCTGGGGGATCACCACCGGCAGTAGCAGCGTCATTGTCGCCGTGGCAGACACCGGCGTGGACTTGACCCATCCAGACCTGGCCGGCAAGCTGGTCGCCGGGTACGATTTCGCGAACGGCGATAGCGACCCTCAGGACGACAACGGCCACGGCACGCACGTGGCCGGCACGATCGGTGCGACCACGAACAACGGCGTCGGCGTGGCGGGCATTTGCTGGCAATGCAAGATCATGCCGCTCAAGGGGCTGGACGCGGACGGCAGCGGCTACGATTCCGACCTGGCCGACGCAGTGCGCTATGCCGCAGACCACGGGGCCCGCGTCCTGAACGCCAGTTGGGGAGGGCCGGGCTATTCGCAAACGTTGGATAATGCCTTCACCTATGCGCATGGAAGAGGCGTGGTACTGGCCGTGGCCGCCGGCAATGATGGCACCACCGACGTCGGTTCGCCCGCCTCGTTTCCGGTCTCCATCGCCGTTTCGGCCACAGATCACAACGACCAGATCGCGTCGTTCTCGAACTACGGCCCCGCCATCGACGTGGCCGCGCCGGGTGTGGACATTCTTTCGCTACGCGCCGCCGGCACCGACATGTACGGCGACGGCTGGCACATCGTTGGCACGCAGTACTACCGCTCCAACGGCACCTCGATGGCCGCGCCCCACGTGGCCGGCCTGGCCGGGCTGATCCTCTCGCTGCATCCCGATTGGACACCCGACCAGGTGCGTTCGGTTCTGACCGGCACAGCCGACGATCTGGGCAGTCCGGGCCGGGACGATTACTACGGCTACGGGCGCATCAACGCCTATCGCGCCTTGCGGGGAACGACTCCGCCGCCAGGCGCGACACAGACCGCTACGCCCACCTCCACGCCGGGTTCCTGCCTTGCCGAATCGGCCCATCCCTACGCCGACAACTTCGACTACACCTGGACGCTGACCAACCCAGACGCGGGGGCAGCCGGCACACGCGTCCAGTTCTCTCGGTTGGAAACCGAACAGAGCTATGATTACGTCATCCTGCGTGATGGCAGCGGTGTCGAGTTTCAGCGGTTCGATGGTACCGTTCCCGAGCATAGCTGGAGCGATCCAATTCCGGGGCAGGTAGTCAAAATCGAATTGGTGACCGACCACTCGGTCACCGCCTGGGGTTTTTGCGTGGAGGGCTTGCTCAGTACCGACATCACACCGACGTCCACCCCTTCGACAGTCGCCGGAGGGGATGCGTACGAACCGGATGACGACCCGGCCGCCGCCAATCCGATCTCCACCGGCGGCACAACCCAGCATCACACCTTCCACGTGACCGGCGATGAGGACTGGGTGTCATTTGACGCGATAACCGGGCACGCATACCATCTCGCCACGGGGAACCTGGGAGCGAACGCCGACACGATCCTCGAACTGTACGGCACCGGCGGCCTGACCTACCTGGACGGGAACGACGATTGTGTGGGCCTGGCCTCCTGTCTGGATTGGTCGGCGCCGACAAACGGCACCTACTTCGCTCGCGTGATACCGTATAGCAGCGGTAGAACCGGTGCTGGCAGTGACTACGATCTCTGGGTCAATACATCAGGGGTCTCGACTGCCACACCGACACCGACCGGCGCGCCGGAGACGTGTCGAACGTACGACAGCGCCGATACGCCGTTGCCGATTCCGGACAACGATCCGGGCGGCGCGTTCTCGCTGATCGCCATCCCCGACTCCTTCGCGGTCGTGGACGCCAACCTCACGCTGACGGTGACCCACACCTGGGACGGTGACCTACGAGCGTACGTCTACTCTCCCTGGGGCACGGAGGTGATCCTGTTCGAGAACGTGGGCGGGCCCGGTAATGACTTCGTGCACACGACTCTTGACGACGAGGCGGCGCAGGCCATCGTCTCGGGCGTGCCTCCGTTCACCGGGGCGTACCGGCCCGCGACGTCGCTGGATGCGGTGGATGGAGAGCAGGCGCAGGGGAACTGGGCCCTGGAGATCTTCGACGATTTCTACCCCGACGCCGGCACATTGGAGGCTTGGCAGATTGAATTGTGCTCCACCGGCGCACCGGCTACCAGCACGGCAACCGCTACGCCAACCGGTTCACCATCGGCCACACCAACGGCGTCGGCCACACCATCGGCCACGTTCACAGCTACGCCAACAGCATCTGCCACGCCGACGGCCACGTTCACGGCTACGCCGACGGCAACACCCACGCAACCAGCCTGCCCGGCGGACCTGACCGGCGATGGCCAGGTGGACGAGCAGGATGTCGCCCTCGCCGTCGCTGCCTGGCACACCCACGCTGGCGACCCGGGCTACGACGCCCGGATCGATCTGAACGGCGATGGCGTGATCACGGTGGACGAGGTGCAGTGGGTGGCAGCGCAAGTGGGATGCGGGTCGTGAGCGGGGTACGTCGTCGCAAACGATCTGGCGCTCTGTCAACCGTGCTTTGAGTGGTGTCTCTTAGACGGAGTGCGGCAAAATGCAAATGGGACGCACGGCAACGTCGCCACGAATTGATGGGTACCGCTTTGGGCACATCGTCGTCGACGGGAAAGCGCACAGCAATGACCTGATCGTCCTCCCGTCGCAGGTGATCGAGGGCTGGTGGCGCAGGCAAGGGCACACGCTGCTCCCAGACGATCTGGCGGATGTGTTTGAGGCACAGCCAGACCTGCTCATCATCGGGCAGGGCGCATTTGGGCGGATGAGCGTGCCGGAGCAGACGCGACGGGCGATAGAATCGGCGGGCCTGGAGATCATCGCCTGCCCGTCCGGAGAGGCCTGCAAGACATACAACAAGCTGCGGCTACAGCGGGCGACGGCCCTGGCCATCCACCTGACGTGCTAACCAAACTGGCGTACACCGGAGAATGAAAATGAGCACAGACGCACAAGCCGAGCGGCATCGCCTGCTCAACAGAGTCGTGCAGTTTGTTGATCCGCAGTACCAGGCCGCAATGACCGGCATGGTGGCGCCGACCACTGCCCGCGTGTACGGCGTGCGCGTGCCCCGCCTGCGGGAGATCGCGCGCGACTGGTGGCGTGAGCACAAGACGATCCTCCGCGATGACCTGCTGAGCGTCGTGGAAGCTCTGTGGGCCGGCGGATCACGCGAGGAACGCCAGATCGCTATCTTCTTGCTCGTGCGATACAAACGCTGGATACCGGACCTAACCTGGGCGCATTTCGACCGTTGGCGGCGCGATCTGGACAACTGGGAGACGACCGACGGGATGGCGCAGTGGGTCTTCGGGCGCTGGCTGCTGGCCGACCCGGATGCCCGGCTTCACCATCTGCGCGACCTGATCGCTGACGAGGACTTGTGGAGCCGGCGGCTGGCGCTCGTCGCCACCGTTTGGCTGAACCGGGGCCGCAAGGACCTCAGCTTCCCCGACCTGACGTTGGAGATGGTGGACCGGGTCAAAGAGGAGCGCCATCCGATGATCACCAAGGCGGTGTCGTGGGCACTGCGCGGACTGATCCCGAAGCACCCACAGCGCGTGGCTGCATACCTGGACGAGAATCGCGCCGCACTGGCTCCCCACGCCGTGCGCGAGGTGGAAAACAAGCTGCGCACCGGACTCAAAAGCGGAAAGGGTTGAGCATGATGTGTAAAGCGTGTTGTGTGGACGATCACGTTGCCAGGGGATACGTTTGAACTTCGGACATCGGGAAGTGTTTCGTGTTGGTTGTCACCAGAGCCAAATCATGACGAACCGCCGTAGCACCGATCAGGGCATCAGGAAAGGAAAGTTGAACTCCCTGACGAGCAAACTGATAGATCCACCGCCCCGCCCGATCGGCAATGGCCAGCGTAATGGGAAGGCTTTCCAGCGATTGCAACAGGTGGAGCGTGCGGGTTTCCTCACGTGGATGCATGCCGGCCAGTACTTCGGTGCGCGTAACGACCGAGATATGAAGAGTCGCTTGCCGCTGGAGAACATCCAAAAGATCGAGGGCCACATGTCGACCGCGCAGTGCCAGGATCAGCACGTTGGTGTCGAGCAGATAATCAGCCATCCTGGTTCGCTACTTCCTCGATCTCGTTCCACGTGCGCCGCGACCAGGGCTCTCGTAAGCCGCGGACGAAGCGCTCCACGTCCTCGACAGTCACCAACTCGGGATGATTCTCGTCTGACCACGCCGGCTCTCGGCGCAACTCTTCTAGCGTGCGAGTCAGTCGAGCACGGCGCAGCGCAACTTCGGTCGCATCAACGATGAAGCGATTGCGTTTTCGAGGCGGCACGAACTGGTCGAGCGCTTCCAGGACGTTATCCGGGAAGGTCACGTTTATGCGGCGTGTGCTGCGGGTCGTTTGAGCCATTCTTATTCTCCTGTTGGTGGTGTAGACATTATACACTATTCTTAGGTACACGTCAAGGGGGTCATCTATGAACCAACGTACCGATTACGATACGTTCGCCGACATCTACGACATCTGGACCCAATCGGCGCCGGTCACTGAGCGCAACCTGCCGTTCTACGTGGACGCGTACGTGGCGACGGAAGGACCGGTGGTCGAGCTGGGTGTGGGAAACGGGCGCATCGCCATCGAAGCCGCCAAGCGCGGGAAGCCGGTCACCGGCGTGGACTCCTCCAGCGCGATGCTCGAGCTGTGCCGCCAACGCGCCGAGGAAGAAGGCGTGGCCGACCTGCTCACCCTCATCCAGGCCGATTTCCGTGGCTTCGTGCTTCCGGAACCAGCGCACCTCATCGCCATTCCGTTCCACACCATCGGCCACCTGGTCAGCCTGGACGACAAGCGGGCTGGCCTGCGCCACATTCACAACCAACTCGCGCCGGGTGGGCGACTGATCTTCGATCATTTTGACTTCGACCCGGAGAAAGCCCGGCAGTATCAGGGAGTTGGCCTGCGGGCCGAATTCACCGACGACGCGACCGGTCACGACGTGCTTTTGTGGACGACGACGCGTTACGATTTTGCGGCGCAGGAGATGCGCATCATCGTCTGGACGGACGAGCTGGACGATGGCGGCGTAGTTCAGCAACGCAAGTACCGGCGCATCAACTTTAGCTGGCTTGAACCAGAGCAGGCCCGTGCCTTGCTGGAGGAAGCCGGCTTTGTCATCGAGGCGTTGTACGGCGACTTCGACAGGCAACCCTTCGATGAGGATTCGCCGGAACAGGTGTGGGTGGCACATCGCAGCGCGGCATAAGGCTTTTCCAGAGAAATGAACCTGCCAGAAAGATATCACGGATTTACTGGAGTTCCCTAACCCGGACAAGCCGGAACCAAAGAGGCTTGCCACGGATTGCACAGATTTCTCAGATTATGTTTCGTTTTCCAATCCGTGTCCTCCGTGAAATCCGTGGCGCATCTTCTTGCCTTGTTTACAAACATATGACTGCTTAGGTACTAAACTCTGCGGAAAGGAGAGTAACGATCAATGGACCACAGAATGGCCACAACAACGTTCGACATACTCGGCTACCGTGTCGTGCAACACCTCGGGGTGGTGCGCGGCATCACTGTACGGTCGCGGGGCCTGGTGGGGCAGATCGCGGCGGGGCTGCGGACCATCGCCGGCGGCAAGATCCACGAGTACGTTTCCCTCTGCGAAGAGACGCGCGGCGAAGCGTTCGACCTGATGGTGCAGCACGCGGCCGAGCTGGGAGCCAACGCCATCATCGGCGTCCGCTACGACGCCACCGAATTGGCCGAGAACATGACCGAGGTGCTGGCCTACGGCACAGCGGTCGTCGTTGAGCCGGAGTAGCGGGCCAGCATGACCAACCCGAAATCACCCTGGAGGGTTGAGAGAACGCTCACCGGTGACCTCGTGACGGTCGAGGAGCGCACTTTGCAGTTGGTGGCACAGGTCACCGGCTGGCGCGGCACGAACGGGGGCAAGAACGGTGGCGGCGCGCGGCTGCGGCTTCAGCCTGTCGAGGTGGTGGTGCGCGAAGGCGACGGCAGCGAGCGACGCGTTCCGATCACTGACCCGACGCGCGATACCACACGCGGGATCGTGGTGGCCGGCCTGTTGATCGCGGCCCTCAGTTGGCTGTTGACTGGTATGCTAGAACGCAAAACGTGAATGCGTGACGACTTCATGCCCAGCTCTTTTCTGTAGCTCTTGACGTTTTACGCAGGTATCTTGTATCTTTTCAAAAAATGGGGGCAAACCATAGGGTGCAACAGAAATCAGCCAC
>CAZDTE010000125.1:0-9285 GCA_964508275.1 uncultured Ardenticatenales bacterium | reverse complement strand
GGTATCGAGATGCTTCTAGCAAGTACGCCCCGCGCAAAAAAACGACGGACACCCCTACAGAGACAGGCTATTGACGTTCGCGCCGGTTTCGTGTATACTCAAAGTCAAGGTACTGACCACGGTTAAGTGTGGAGCTACCCGATATCTTTCTGGCAAGTTTATTTCTCTGGAAAAGCCTAACTGCTTTGAAAATAGGTGTCGGCCACTCTTTTGACTCTTGTAGAGTCTCCTGCTATAATGGCCGGCAACGTCAATCCCGTTTTCGAGTGCAGGTCCTTGGGCTTGGGACGTAGCACACGAGGCTCCGCTGCCGCCTTCGCCATCTGCCGTGACCGCCGAATGTGCAGACCAGAGGAAGGAGATCCCCCTTTGACTGTACCTCGATTGCCGACTGGCGCTGCTCTGGGCTGACGCCCCGCGCCGGTGGTGCACACTGACCCACAGTGAAAATGCACGTGGACCGAGTACCTTGTGACGGCAGCCAGCGTTGTTATCGTCTCCTCAACCCGTTTGCTTTTCCGTAGTTGTCCTGACTCCGACAGTAGCACTTCTGGCGAGAAAGGAGCCCCAAATGAAGCGCTTGCGTCCGGTACCGAGTCTGCTGGCCGTGGTCGTGCCCACCTTTACGGTCATTCTGATTTTGCTGTCTCTATCGCGGTTGACCGATCTTTCGAGGCCGGAGGCCGTCTCCGCCGAGCCTCGCGCTACGATCCCCCCGCCCACCGCCACAACGACCCCGACCACATCCACTCTCTACTTGCCGACCGTCTTGAACAACGCTTGGGTCGGACAGCGGCCGGCCGTTCCGTGGGGGCTGCAATACGATCCCTACCAGGAGCACACGCCGGCGCTTTATGCCCAGGTGATTTCGCCGGAGCTTGGTCTGGCGCACGGAGCGGGCTTCCGTGTCGTCCGCACGCACCTCTTCTGGACAGATGTTGAACCCACGGACACCGTTCCTTCGGCGTACGATTGGAGCGCATACGACGTGCTGTTCGGCGATTACGCTACCCGCGACTTCACCACGCTGGTGAGCATCGTTGGGTACCCGATGTGGGCCACGACTTACAACTGTGGGGGTGGGTTGCATGAGAACTGGCAGCCGGCCTGGCGCGAGTTTGTACGCGAAGCAGTGGCCCGCTACAGCAAGTCGCCGTACAACGTGCACCTCTGGGAGATCGGCAACGAGGTGGATGGAGAAACGACTGTGGACCCCGACGATTATGATCGCCCACCCGACTTAGGTCAGGGCCAACCCACCGTGCCCTATGCAGGATGTTGGGGCGACATGGCCGCAGACTACCTGTCCTTCATGCGCGCGGCCTACGAGGAAATCCACGGCCAGGATTCGTCTGCCCAGGTGTTGATCGGCAGCCTGGCCTACGACCAGTTTGAAAACTGGTTCGTCGAGGATTTCTTCCCCAACGTTCTCGATGCCGGCGGCGGAGCCTACTTCGATGTGCTGGGTTTCCACTGGTACCCATTCTCGACCCAGGCCTGGCCAACGGCGAATGGCAAGGCCCAGGACATTGCGGCCATCATGCAGAGCCGGGGGATTCAAAAGCCGCTGTGGCTAACTGAGACCTACCGTTGGACGCACAGTGTCGACCCGAACTCGCCCCGCGCCCAATTTGACTTTGTGCTGCACGAGCTGCCGCGCATGGCCGGCGGCGGGATCATCCAGCGCGCGATCTGGTTCGGCATGTGGGATTTCAACCCCGGTCGATCGCCCATTGGGCGCGGGATGGTGGATTTCTGGCATCAGCCGAAGCCTGCCCTACGAGCGATGGAGGCCATGTCAGGTCTGGCTTACGGGTTCCCAACCGACGTCGGCAACAATCAGGTGGAGGCGTACCGGTTTGATCGCCCTTGGGCCCTGGAGAGTGTCTATGCTCTGTGGTCCCGCGACTCATCCAGCCACGACTTCTCCGTGGCGGCGGCCAAGCCTGTCCAGCGGGTGCGCGTCTTCTTTGCCAACACGTACACAGACACGCAGGTGGTGACCGACACGCTGGTGCCCAGCGGTGGGCAGGTTACTGCACATGCCGAACAAGGCACCCAGTTCCTCATCGTGCCGGCCCAGTGACAGGTACTTGTCCACGGTTGTGGGATCAGATGGGCCGCGCGAGGGTGACGGCCCAGACGGTCTCCGCACCCCCTGCTCGCAGGGCGCGAGCGCAGGCGGAGAGCGTGGCCCCGGTGGTACACACGTCATCCACGAGCAAGGGGTGACGTGTGCTGAGATCCGGACTGCCGCAGGCGAACGCGCCGGCCACGTTGGCCCATCGCTCTGGGGCAGACAGGCCAACCTGCGGAGGGGTCTGGCGAGTGCGCCGCAAGGCGTGTTCGGCCAATGGGAGACCGGTCCGCTGCGCCAACCGTCGCGCCAGCAGGGCCGCCTGGTTGTAGCCGCGTTCCCGTTCTCGCTGCCTGTGCAACGGAACCGGCACAATCACGTCCACGGGCGGCGCCGGATCGTTCATCTGCGCGAGCAACAGGTCGCCCAACGGCTTGGCCAGACCGCGCACATTCAGATACTTGAAATGGTGGATAGCTTTCTGAAGCACGCCGTCAAAGGGCGCCACCACGCGCAGACCGTCGATCTCTCGAGGGAAATCGCGGCACGGTGTGCAGACCGTCTGTTTTCGTGCTACGGGACGACCACAGCGCACACAGAGATTCCCGGTTAGGGGCACGATCTGCTGGAAACAAGAGGTACACAGAAGGCTGCCGATCCCCCGGCAATAAACGCAGCGTGGCGGAAACAGGAGGTTCAGCAGGGTGGATCGGGTCTGTGACCAGCGGTCGTGCCAACTCGATGCGTTGGGCATGGTTTGATTGGTTTCGGGGTCTTGGGTTCTGGGCTTCGGGATTTGCGTTTCGAGTTTCGGGTCTTAGGTTCTGGGTTTCGGGTTCCGGGTCTTGGGTTATGGGTTCTGACTCCTTTCTCCCTCTATCTCACCAGCCCCCAACCGCCCAAACCCCTAATCCCCAGATCCCAGTCCCTAACCCATCTTCATTCATCGCCGCTCTCTATCTCCAACTGGTCTCCGACGGCGATGTCCATTCGGGCGACGGTGCCGGCAGGGAGTTCGAGGACCGCTTGGGTGCCCCGGATCCAGGGGCCGAGCCGCTGAGGTGGCATCGCTTCGGTGAGGCCAACGATGACGTTGTGGGCATCGAGATAGACCACGTCAATCGGAAAACGCATCAGGAAGGTATGGATCGAGCGCTCTGGGCAGAGGAGCAGGCCCTCTCCCTCGGCGAGGGAAGGGTGACCGAGCAGCCCACGCAGGCGGTCCCAGAAGCCGACGGCCATGCGGCCAGATGTGACGATGTCTACGCTACGGGTGCGGTTGCGAACCCTCATGAGCACTCATGAGACCTCATAAGCCCTGGAAGGTTTCGATCAGACGCGGGACGGACGGCCCCAGCAGGACAACGAAAAGGGAGGGGAAGATCAGCAGCACAAGAGGGAAGAGCATCTTGATGGGCGCTTTTTGTGCCGCTTCTTCCGCCCGCTGTCGCCGCTTGATGCGCATTTGTTTGGACTGGATGCGCAGCACTTTCGCGATGCTCACGCCCAGTTGATCCGCCTGGATGATGGCGGCGATAAAACTGGTCACGTCTTCCACTTCCATGCGATAGGCCATCTCACGCAGCGCTTCGCGGCGCGATTTGCCAATCCGGATTTCGCTGATCACCCGCCCGAAGGCCTGGGACAGTTCATTGTCCCACTTCTCAGTCACTTTGGCCAACGCCGCATCAAACCCCAGTCCAGCCTCCACGCTGATGGTCAGCAGGTCCAGCGCGTCAGGCAATGACTTGACGATCCCGTGTTGTCGACTGCGGATTCTCTGACCGAGCCAGATCGCAGGCAGGAAGAATCCCAGCGCGCCGAGTAATCCGGCGAATAGGACCGTGCGGAATAGAGTAGCGTGAGCGACCAACAGGATTCCAGCCGGCACGGAACCGGTGATCAAGGCGGCCAGCCCCCGCACGCCCATGAAATCGGCCGGCGTCCAATTGTTCGGGTTTCCGGCCATGTCCAGCTTGTGCTGGAGCGCTTCGAGGTTGCGCCTGGGAGCGAAGCGCGTAACGAAGCCAGCCATCGCGCGAATGATCGGTTGTATGGCACGCTCGTAGAAAGGAGCCTGGAGTTCGATCTCTTCCAGTGACCGGGGCTGGCGAGTGCCGTACCGGCTTAGCCGTTCCTGAACGGGGTCCGCGCGGCGGGGCATGGCCAGGCCCACGAAAACCAGCGCCACGCTCAGACCGAACATGAGAGACAGAATAGGAGGAAGCAGTCCGCTCATAATCATACCTCGATGTTGACAATGCGCCGAATGAGGAAGAAACCAACGGTCATCATAATTGCAGCCGCGGTCAACATGCTCCACCCACAGGTGGTCGTATACAGCAAGGACATGTACTCTTTGTCGATCACGAAAAGAATAGCCGCCAGGACGATGGGCAGCAGGGTGATGATGTAGCCCGAGTACATTTGCTGTGATGTGAGCACGCGGATTTCGCCTTGGATGCGTACCCGTTCGCGGATAGTTTCGCCGATAATGTCCAGGATTTCGGCCAGGTTGCCGCCGACTTCGCTCTGGACGAGGACCGCCGTAACCATCATGTCCAGGTCATCACTGTTGATACGCCGTAGCATGTTGTTTAGGGCCTCTTCATTGCTCAGCCCCAGCCCCACTTCGCGCACCACGCGCTCGAATTCCGTGGCAATCGGTGGGGGCAGTTCTCGAGAGATGACCTCGATGGACTGCATCATGCTGTAGCCGGCGCGCAGGGAGTTGGCCAGCAGTGTGATCGCGTCACCCAGTTGGTTGTTGAACGCATTCAGCCGGCGGCGTTGTCGCCAACGAACGTACAAGCGTGGGAGGAAAAACCCTCCGATTCCAGCGAGCAGCGCGAGCAGGAACACGCGGAACAGGGCTAACCCGATCAGGAATGCGAGTAACACGGAAGCAATGTTGATCAGGACGTATTCGGACGTCGTGATCTTCAGATCGGCGCGAGCCAGCTCGACAGCGAGGTCGGGGCCGGCGATGCGGCGTTCCACCAAGCGATTCAGGGTGCCGGCAATGCGTCCTGGCCGCTTACGAGTTTCCGGGGAGCCAGACGGCAACGCTCCTTCGCGGGTGGCGTAACGGTCCAGGCGGGACCCGATCCGTTCGGCCCGCTGGCCCATGATCTGCGCCAATCCGCCAAAGATCATAAACACCGAGAGTCCCATGATCAGGGAAATCAGAATTGGATTCATCGTGCGTTCACTCCAGCGATCTGGCGTTCTAACGTATCTTCTCGAGCACTCTCGCGGCCGGGTGCATTGTGGCGTTCAAGCTCTTAATAGTACTGGTCATCCAACCCGAACATGTCCGGTGGCAAGAAGATGCCGGCGGTTTCGATGCGGTCCATGAACTTGGGCCGGATGCCGGTCGGGCGCAGTCGCCCAACGACCCGGCCATTCTCCAAGCCGGTCTGTTGGTATACAAATATGTCCTGCATCACGATAACGTCGCCTTCCATGCCTTGCACCTCGGTGATGTTGACTACCTTGCGCGTGCCATCTCGGAAGCGCTCCTGGTGAACGATCAGGTCTATGGCCGAAGAGATCTGTTCACGGATCGCCCGTAGCGGCAGGTCCATGCCGGCCATGAGCGTCATCGTCTCCAGGCGGGCGAGCGTGTCACGCGGGCTGTTGGAATGGGCCGTAGTCATGCTCCCATCGTGGCCGGTGT
Organism: uncultured Ardenticatenales bacterium; assembly: GCA_964508275.1. Classification (GTDB taxonomy): domain Bacteria; phylum Chloroflexota; class Anaerolineae; order Ardenticatenales; family JAADHH01; genus CAZDTE01. The sequence goes on along the minus strand of CAZDTE010000125.1, from coordinate 3,529 downwards.
TCATGGCCTGCAGCATATCCAGTGCTTCACCGCCGCGCACCTCACCGACGACAATCCGGTCGGGTCGCATCCGCAGCGCGTTGATTACTAGCTGGCGGATAGATACCTCCCCACGTCCCTCAATGTTGGGCGGGCGAGACTCCAGGGTCACTACATGCTCCTGATTCAGCTTGAGCTCGGCTGCGTTTTCGATGGTGATGATCCGTTCGTCATCCGGGATGCTGCTGGATAGGATATTCAGCAGGGTGGTCTTACCGGAACCGGTGCCGCCGGAGACGATGACGTTCAGTCTTGCTTTTACGCAGGCGTCCAAAAACTCCAGCGCCTCGGTCGCAATCGAGCCAAAGCGCAACAAGTCCTCGGCACCGAGGCGTTCGTGCCCGAACTTACGGATGGTAATGCTGGGCCCGGTAAGGGCCAGGGGGGGGATGATGATGTTCACACGGGAACCATCTGGCAGACGAGCATCCACATAGGGTTGGCTCTCATCTATACGCCGGCCAATCGGGGAAACGATCCGGTCAATGATGCGCATCATGTGCTCGTCGTCATCGAAGCGGTAATTCACATGTTCCAGCTTTCCTCCGCGCTCAACGTACACCTCGTGCGGGCCATTGACCATGATTTCCGTGATCGTGTCGTCTTGCAGGAGTGGCTCTAGCGGCCCATAACCGAGGATGTCGGCAACAATCTGTTCGAACAGGAACTGTCGCTGGGATCGGGTGAGTACCATTCCTTCCTGGGCGAGCAGCGCGTCGAACATTTCGCGAATAACATCGCGAACGCCATCGGCCTGAGCGATGTCTAGCTGTGGATCCAGCTCGGCCACGAGTTGGTTCTGAATTCGGCTCCTCAGAGTGGCCAGTGGATCCTGGGCCGAGGCCAACGGCTGGCGGCGGAAGCGCAGGGCCTCCATTTTCGAAGACAGCGGGCTGTCTTGCTGGCCATTGTCTTCAGTCAGTCGCCCTGTTTGTTTCAGTTCAATCCTTTTCAGAAGAGACATGATTCTTTCTCCTCAAGTCACCGTCTATTTCCGTCGCCACCGCCGGAAAAGCCCCCCAGGTTTTGCGGGCTTTTTGTGTCTTTCCTCCATCGCCGTCGTGTGCGGCAGTGGCAGTTCTTCCATCACCCGGTTGGAAAGCTTTAGCAGGTCTCGACCGATCGAAGAGTTGCGCTGACTCTGAACAACGGGCAAGCCCTGGTTCACTGCTTGGGTAGCAACGACATCATCGCGGATCACATCCGCGATCATCTTGTGCTTCACGCTGGCCTCAATGTCCCGGGCCCGAATTCCACCACGCGGATCATGCTTGTTTAGCACGAGCAATGTCTTCTCCGGATCGTAACCCAACGCTTCCGTTACCTCAAAGAACGCCTTGGCGTTCTTGATTGCCGGGATTTCGGTGGTTGTCACCAGGATGATCCGGTCACTCATATCCAGGAGAGACAACGTTGGCTCCAGCAGTGAGGTCCAGGTATCCACCAGAATGTAATCAAAGGCGTGGCGCAGTTTTTCCAGGATGATGGCGAATTGATCTGCCGCAACAAGTTCGGCCATTTCCGGCCGCGGTGGAGCCAGCAAGACCTTTATCCCCGACGAATGGGTGATCAACAGGTTGCTCAGGAATTCTTCGTCCAGTTCGCTAATCTGCTCGACCGCATCGATGATACTTCGGCTTGACGAGATGTTCAGCAGCACCCCGATGTCACCGAACTGCAACTTGCCGTCTACGATGGCAACACGACTCTTTGTAAGTTCCCGCACGGCGATGGCCACATTGATCGCCAGCATGCTGGCACCCACACCGCCCTTCGCTCCGAAGACGGCAATGACTCGCCCCAACTGTGGCGGTGGTGGGGGAGGCGACGCAGGGGTCGGCTCCGGCAATCCCACCTCAGCAACCAGTGCAGCGGCCGGGCGACGGCGCTGCCCTAGTTCATGAACACGCCTGATGCTGGTGACCAGTTCATCCGCCGTGAACGGCTTGATCAGGAATTCTCTGGCGCCGGCGAGCATGGAGCGCCGCAGGTAGTCTGCTTCCCCCTGCACAGACATCATGATCACCTGGGTGTTGGGGACGACCTCGGAGATCTGTTCTCCGGCGGTGATCCCATCCATCCCCGGCATGTTGATGTCCATCAACACCACGTCAGGTTGCAGCTCCTGGACTAAGGCGATGCCCTCTTCCCCGTCGGCAGCCGAGCCAACAACCTGAATGTCGTCCTCAAAGTATAACAACTTCTTCAGATTCTCGCGAGTCTCCGATATGTCGTCAACAACCAGGATGCGGATGGCCTGCTGCTCTTGTGGGTTATCACTCATCGCCTGTATTATTACTCCCGGAAGGTGGCCGAGAGCCGATGGCACCTGCTATCCGCCACATACCCCATACATTATCTGCCATACGCCATCTACCCTATCGAGGCCGGATATCAAACTCCCGAATCATGTAGTCTTCGCCTACAGCGTCTGTCGTGACCTGCTCGTGGTCACCCGCCGCTCGCAAAGCAAGATCAACCAGCGCATTCTCGCGGAGGTACTTCAGGATGATAGCCTGCTGGCGATCCACGAGGAATGTGACTGTCCGTTCGCGCTGGTCCTGTTGCTGTGCAGGGACGCCCCACGGTCCGATTCGCAATACCTCGACGTCCTGCAATGTAAACTGGGTGACCGACCGGTTTATGGTCCCTCGGGCTGTGTCCTCCGTCAGCCGCATACTTACCATCACATCCACCCGGTCACCGGCCTGAATCGCGCCGGCCACGCCGCTGATATCGTCCACGGACATGGCCACTGCCACCTTGCCGTCAGGGATGATAAACGAGGCATCGGAACCCAGCCCCAGCCTCGTCTCCTCGGTCTCTTTGTCAATCAGCATGGCCGTGAGCAGAATCTGCCCCGGAAAGATCGGGCTCCGGGTGAGTTTCCCGACCGCGTCCGCCGGGTCTCGTACAGCATCCGGCGGGATTTCGGTTTCCGGCCACTGCTTGATGCCGATGGCGTCTGCCGGCACCGGCACGTAGGCTTCGATGTTTTGAAACGCCACGACTACGGAGGCCATCGGCACGGCCGGTTCGCTGACCTCCTCAGTCCGACTGCGCAGCATGAACAAGGTCGCTACGGAAGTTATCACAGCCAGGATGAGTCCCAGTAGGATGAGGAGTCGTCCGCTGCGTCGCATGTCGCCCTCCTGTGCTTTGCGTTATGATGGCGGATAGGCCCCGGAACCTATCCTAATTTTACTATCAAAGAGTCGAATTGGCAAGCGTGTCCAACCGTAGGGATGCACTTCGATAACCCCTAATCCGGACAAGCCGGAACCAAAGAGGCTTGCCACGGATTGCACGGATTTCTCAGATTATGCTTCGTTTTCCAATCTGTGTCATCCGTGAAGTCCGTGGCTCATCTTCTTGCCTTGTGCACAAACATTTGACTGCTAAGAAAATAGTTCTCCCAAACAGATTCTCGATGCAGCCCACAATACGTATCATCTCAATAATCTGGGGCGTCTTGATCCGGCCTTGCTTT
>CAZDTE010000124.1:0-9291 GCA_964508275.1 uncultured Ardenticatenales bacterium | reverse complement strand
TGGCAAGATAGAGAGTGAAGCAGATGTTTCCGGGGTAGTCCCTGAACGCTTACCTCCATTCTACACCTCCGCTTGAAAGTCGCCGGGTAGGGACATACGAATCTACGCACGCCAACTCCTTATCGTTACAGCTTGCTGCTCCCCAGCCCCGATCCCTGATCCCTAGCCCCTACTACCCCTTGCCATACACCTCGTCCATCGTGGTCAGCAAGTCTTGCAGCGAGTTCACCTGGTCGGTGATGTCCTCGCGCAGCCGTTCTGCTCGATCACCTTCCGCCTTGCGCGCCCCGATCAATTGCATCTGCGAATAGACTGTGCCCAATGCCGACACCGTGGTCTCCAACTGGAACGCCGCTTTGTCCATCATGTCCTGGAGCTGCTCCAACGTGTCCCATTGCTTCTGCTTCTGATCGATGGCCTGCTCGATTTCGGCGCGGAGGTCGGCGGAATCTTCCCGCCGCAGCCGGCCTTGCAAATCTCGCAGATCACCGCGCACTGCTTGCCGGTCCTCGTCGATCAGCTCGTCGGTTTCGTAGCGGTCCAGCCGTTGGGCCAGGCGATAAATGTACTCCAGCCACGTTTCCAGTTGACCCAGTTTATCGCCCAGATGATCGCGCAGCACCCCGGCGGGGCTCGACTGGATCACTTCCTCGATACGCCGCCGGTAGGTCAGCGCCCGCTCGACATGGTGGCGATAGATCTTTGTCCGGATAGCGCGGGGATTGTAGCGCTCGCGCAGCATATCGGCCACCACCTGCTGGCCGGTCCGCGCATCGGTCAGGCTGGTCCAGATGATGAGGGCCTCCGCAATGCCACCGAGCAGCAGCCAACCCCACACCGGCCACCAGGCGAAAGGCCGGGGAAAGAAGTAGGTCAGCACAATGGTCAGGGCGATGATCGCTCCCGATTCCCAACGGAAAAGGGCGTAGGTCACCATCGCTCGCCAAGCGCGTTCTTCCAACTTTCCTCCGGACATGTTTCCCCTTCTCGTTTTGTCGCTGCGCGCCGCCGCGCTCGTCGTCACGTTAGAAATACGTAGACAGAATCTTGTATAGTCCTCGGATCGTCTCCAGGTCGCCTTTGCGCATCTGACCACCGCTGGCCTCGGCGATGTCGCGCAGCGTGTCCTCGTCCGCATCGTCGCCGTAGGCGATGGCGAAGACCACCACCGGCAGGCCGCTCTCATTCCCGCGCTCGATCTGGCGCGTCAAATCACCTAGCTTGATCGAAGACTCGTTCTCTCGCCCATCGGTCATGACCACGATCGCATTGATCCGGTCGCGGTCGTCCTCGCGCTGGAGTTTCTCGTACGCCGACTGCACCGCATCCAAAAGGGCCGTGCTGCCGCCGGCGTCCAGCGCGGCGATACTGCCCTCCAATGCTTGACGGTTGGTTCCCAGGTCGCCCAGCGGCACGATCACTCGCGGCCGGCTGGAGAATACGATCAACCCGACCCGTTCCTGATCCCCCTTAATCTCGCGGACGAACGTCTGGAGCGCGACGCGCACGTTTTCCAGCTTGTCGCCCTCCATGCTTCCGGAAACATCCACCACGAGATAGACGTTCGTGTGCCGCTTGGTATACCACCAGACGTCCTTGACCACCTGCACGACAGCCGGGCCGGGGATTTGCAGCGTCGTCTGTGGCTGCGTGGGATCGGCGCCGTTGCCCGGCGTGATCGGCGACTGCGGCCCATCAAGCGGGATATCCAGATCGACCGGGCGATAGCCGGCCGCCAGTACCTGTTGCTGCACGTCGGCGGAGAGTAAGAACTCACGCAGCCGGGCATAGGTCGAGCGCTGGATGGGGGACAGGCCGGACTGTTCGAGGAGTGCCAGCGGATGGTCTTCCCACAAAGCGCCCTCCTGGGGGTAAACGGCCACCAGCTTGTCGGAACCTCCGTCCCGATTGAACTGAATGACCAACTGTTCCTGCACGATGAAGGCATCCAGGAAGCCCGGGCCCTCCCGCTTTGCCCGCTCGATGACGGCCAGCTCCCCTTCGCCGTAGTAGCGTACGGTCTTCTCCACTGCCGCGACGTAGTCGAGAGTGGCCTGGTCCTGGGCCGCCTCCTTCGACAAGTCGCGCGTCAAGCCAGCGCCGGCGTAGAACTCGGCCAGCGTGGTCAGCAGCCCGCTGGAGGTGGATGTGGACGGGTGGCTCCACTTGAAGTCGGGGTTCTGGCGAGCCTCGGCGAGGATGTCCTGCCAGCCGATGGGTTGGGCAGGGTAGCCCAGTCGGCGGGCCACGTCCTCCCACATGGCGATGACGATCGGGCTGACAGCGTAGCGCGTCGTCTCGCCGACCAGCGACATGGAGAGTGCTTGCTCGTTGCCCGTCTGCTCTTGCCGCCAGGCCTGGTCCACCTGGTCCAGCCACAGTGACGAATCGGGGTTGATGGCCTGGACCTGTCCGGAGATCGCCGCTTCAATCATCGCTTCCGGTTCCATCTGGACGCCGATGACGGCGAGCGACTCGCCATCTGCGGCTTTCAGGCCCTGATCGTTGAACTGCTGGATCAGGCTTTGGAACAGGGCGGCCTTCTCCGGTGAGTAGGCCACAGTGAGGGCGGTTACGTTAGGCGCGGGCGCCGGTTTAACCAGGCCCTTCATGAAGATGATCAACCCGCCGGTACACAGCGCGCAAGCCGAAGAGACGATGGCCACCAATGCGAGAACGTAGACCGCGCTGCGGTTGCTCAGATTGAACAGGCCATCGCCCGCCGATTGACCCTTCCTGTGACGCCTTTTGCTCATGTCCCCTGCCTTCTCGAGTGCAATCTCGTCAGCCGCCGGCCACGTTCAAGTCGAACCAGCGGAGGAGGGCCAGGAGTACATCGCGGTTCGGCGAGCGCATCGCTTGCGTGCGGGGCACGACAGCCAGAACACCTTGCTCTTGCCAGCGGACGAACAGGCTGTCCTCTCCCGTGACCGGCACCTCTGGGTTGGCCGGTCGCAGGCCCAAGGTCACAGCCTTTCGCTGAATCTCCGGCGATAGCAGGTAGCCCTGAAAAATCAGGGCGGCGTTCTTCTCTGCGGCGGTCGTCTCCGATCCCATCCAGACGGTGAAGGGGAAGTCGAACCAGGTCAGGTATTCGGGATAGACGATGACGAGCGGGTCCTGCCAGCGCGTTTGAATGCCCTGCATGTTGACCAGCAAGTCGCTTTCCAGGAGTTGGCCGCCGTCACCCATAGAGTAGCCGAACAGGGCCAGGTTTTCGACCGAGTAGCTGCCCAGGCTGGAGAAGTCAGTGACCGCGCCCATCAGCTCACGCAGCCAGACCTGGAACTGGGGGTCGGTCACGTCGGCGACGGTGAGGTTCGTCTTGCCGAGGTATTCGCCGCCGGCGGCGACCATCGCCGCCAGGCCACCGACATTCTTGTGCGGGTTGGGCACGACCAGCTTGAAGTATCCCCAGTCGGGTTGACCGCCCAGCTCGCGCCAGCCCGCCTTGGCCGTGGCTGCGTCGTGGATCGAGCGCCAGTTGATCTCCCCGTACTTGGCCTGCAGCACGTCGCTCCTGCTCTGGTAGATTCCCCAGGAAAACAGCGAGACGACGACAGGCCGCGCCCGGTATTTCCCGTCGGTCAGGAAAACATCCCGACCGCGCTCCTCCTTCAGCGCAGCGTTGACCAGTTCCACGAGGTAGCGGCTGTCCGGGATCCAAGCGGTGGGCAGCGGGTCCATCTCCTCCCGCTCATAGCGGCCCATCGCCGTGAGGCCGTCCATCGGCGTAATGGTCACGTGGATAGGACGGCCTTCCAATTCATGCTTTTCGGCGTTGAATTGCTCAGCGGCCCCGCTCACCCAAGGCTCGATGGGCAGGGCCACGACCAGGTTCACCTCGATCGTAGTCGTCGCGGGCTGGGGGAGTGGGTTGCCCAGGCGTTGCACAAGGATTGAAACGCCCACAGCCAGCAGCGCCAGACCAACGAACGTAATGAAGACGATCCGTGTGCGATTCATCGGTTCCTTAGATTCATGTTGTGGACTTCACATCTCGTTGTCCCAGCGAAAACGTGTGCCGCGGAAAACGTAGTGCGTATTGCGGGTTCCGTCGCTCTACGCACCACGCACCACGACCCCCCACTCTTACGCCTCCTCTGCCAGACCCAACCGCTTCTTTCGTTCCTCCAGTTGCCGGTCGAGGGCATGCTCTTCCAGGGCCTCCGACATCTGTGCCTCCAGCGTGGAGGCAGCCACTTCGCCCTGCGCCGTGGCCTTGTCCAGGCGACGCTGAATCTCGTCGCGGATATCGTCGATGCCGGCCTCGGAGGTTGTGACCTCGCCAACCCCTTCGACCACCTTGTGGGTCAGCTCCTTCGATTTGGCCAGGTCGAGCATAGCCTGAAGCTCCACGCGCTCTTGCTTGACTACGGTCAGCTTGGCTTCCAACTTGACCTTGGCGTTGAGCAGCTTCTGGAACTCCCCTTCCTGGCGCTCCGCCTGCTCGCGGTAGGTGTTCGCCAGGCGGTGCAACGTGTTATAGCGGCTTTGCGCAGCCAGGGCCAGGTCCTCTTTGCCCTCCTCCAGGAAGAGGTCGATATTCGTGTCCAACTCACTAGCCTTCGACTGGAAATGTTCGAATTTGCGACGCATGGTTTTGGCTTCGCCACCCACGGTCGCAGCCGCATCTTCAAGCGCTTCCAGGTTGTCCTCCACCCGGCGAATGTACTCATCGACGACGGCCATGTTGTTGGCCTTCAACGCCCGGCTTACCAGGAAATTGATGTTGGCCGAAATCAATGTCCCAACGCGATCCAATAGTGACGGCATTTGGTTTCCTCCTTACCTGAAATCTGTAGGCTAGACCGGTAGCCAATGTTGAGGATATTCGTTACTACTCGGCCAGGCCCCCCAGCCCCCCAATCCTGGGGGGAGTAAAGTGGTTTCCCCCAGGATTGGGGGGTTAGGGGGCTTCCGGCCACCGCTGAGACCATTCTCGCTGCCTGGTGAGTAGCAACGAATATTCTACCACAGTTTACGTATTATGACCAGAAAGGTTGCGCGCGAGTTGCGGACGAGTTTCCCGGACCAAGAAAAAAGCGGGGCAAACAAGCCCCGCCGCGTGATTATTCGAGTAGCGTGTCGTTTTCAGGCCAGACTCGCCCCGCCTGCCGGCGAATCCGCCGCGGCAGGTGTCATCCCAGGACTGAACCTGGTATTGTGGTTATCGAGCCATGGCCACAATCACGGAGGCCAGCGCAGCCATCCCGCCGCACATGGCCAGGTAGGCCACGATCACGACTGAGACTGCTGTGCTCAACACAGCGTGCTTCACAGGTTGCGGCCAAGTCGAAGGAGCCACTGCCAAGAACCCCCTCCTCTTGCTTCTATCACCAACCCATCGAACTCGTAGCAGGCGCCCGGCGCGGTTGTACCTTGCGCCTCATGTGCCCCATCGCCATGCGCACGATCCCCGACGTCTTAACCTCGCGACCTGTCATCCGTGAGTTTCTGCTTAGCCCTTGTCATGGTGGGGGCGCGTCCTGCACGAAGCCATCTCCTTCTCCACATGTGGAGACGACTTCGTCGCCAACGACAACTCGAAGTGATACACCGAGCGCCTGCCCCCAGTGTAGGACATAGCTGCCGCAATGTCAATAGTACGTTTGTCCCTCAACCAGACCGGCACGGTTCAAAAAAAGGGGGTAGGTTTCAAGACCTGCCCCCAAACATCTCTGCGGCGATCGGGTTGCTGAACTAACTTGGTGGGTTGCTGCTCAGGCAGGCAGCGAGAATGGTCTCAGCGGTGGTCGGAAGCCCCCCCAGCCCCCCAATCCTGGGGGGAGTAAAGCGGATTCTCCCCAAAGTTGGGGGGGTAGGGGGGCCTGGCTGAGTGGTAACCCTGGTGGTTACTATTTCGCCCGGCTCAACTCCTGCTCGATGAGATCGCGGAAGGCCGCGAACGGCTGGGCACCGACCAGCCGGCGCCCGTTCACAAAGAACGTCGGTGTGCCCGAAACCGCCAAACGCTGACCCTCCACCAACCCGGCTTGGACGTCCACTTCGTGGGGCTTCTCCCCAACACAGGTCTGGAACGCATCTTTGTCCAGCCCCAGTTCGTCGGCCAGGGTCACCAGAACGGACTCGGCCTGATCGTTCTCCACCCAGCGGGATTCCTCGGCGAAGAGCTTGTCGTGCATCTCCCAGTAGGCGTCCTGGTCACCGGCACACCAGGCCGCGTGAGCCGCGATCGGCGCCTGCGGATGGAAGGGTAGCGGGTAGTCCAGGAACACCAAACGTACCTTTCCGGTCTCGATGTACGTCTGGCGGATCTGGGGCAATGTCTCATCGTAGAACCGTTTACAGAAAGGACACTGGTAGTCGGAAAACTCCACCAACAGCACCGGAGCGTCGGGGCTGCCCTCCAGCGGCGCACGCTCCAGCACTTCGGGAGTCACTTCGTTCCCTTCCATCGGCGGGCTGGTTGCGGTTGGTGGGACGGGAGGCGGGGTGGGCAACGGTACATCGGCCAACACCTCGTCCGCTGCGGCCCATCCCGTGGCCACGCCGACCACATCAGGGACGGTTGCATCGGCGCGAGTGGCCACCTCCAGGACGTGGATCTCCAGCGAGTTCCCCGTTTGGGCGGTATAGGCGATCCATTTCCCGTCCGGCGACCACACGGGGAAGAGATCGTCCTCCGCGCTGTTGGTCAGCCGTTCGGCATTCGATCCGTCAGCCTCCATGACATAGATTTCGGAGTTGCCGTCCCGGTCGGAGTGCAGAGCGATCCGTTTCCCGTCAGGCGACCAGGCCGGAGCTCCATCACTGGCCTGGTTGTCTGTAAGTCGGGTCAACTCACCTCCATCCGGTGCCGTGCTGTAGATCTCCGAGTCGCCATCCCGATCTGAGCCGAACACGATCCGTTTGCCGTCTGGCGACCAGCTGCCGGAAAGGTCGGCCGCCGGGTCCGTGGTCAGCCGCGTGGTCTTGCCGTCAGCGCGGTTCGCGATGTACAAGTCCGGTTGTTCTCCGTCCCTATCGGAGGAGAAAACCACCTGCGATCCGTCGGGGGACCAGACAGCCAGGTTGTCCTGTGCCGGATTGTCGGTCAGCTGGGATGCATTCTCTCCGTTTGCATCGGCCACGTACAGTTCCAGGTTCCCGCCCCGGCTGGATGTGAAAGCCAACATCTGGCCATCGGCGGAGAAGGAGGCGAACGCATTCTCTCCCGGCTCCTTGGTGATCGGCCGGCGTCCGCTGCCGTCCGCGTTCATGATCCACACCTGCATCCCGTCGTTCACCGGCCCCATGAAAACGATGCGGCCCGCTGTGGCCGACGGCAATTCGCCCACCGGGTTACCGGTCGGGGCGGCGGCGTCGCCACCACCACCGGCGGCCTGAGTCGGTTTCGCAATCGTCGTTGGTTCCGCAGTCGGCGTGCTACTTGGCCCGGTTGGCCCACAGCCGGCAAGGGCAAGAGCCAACCCCGCGATAACAACGATAACCCATAGTCTAAGTTTCACTGAATTGCTCATCCTGTGTCCTTTGTTCTCCATTCTCGGCCCACCTTCCGTTTCTACCTTCGATCTCGCCAACCAGAATGACCGTCAACTCACGTGGGCCATGTACCCCAACGGTCAGCGTCTGCTCAATATCGGCGGTGCGACTGGGTCCTGTGATCAGCGAAAGACTACTGGTAGACCATGATCCGTCCGGCTGTAGGAATCGGTCCTTGATCTGTGGGATGACGTCGGCCAGCGTCGGCACGATCTGTTCGGCCTGCACGACGGCCAGGTGGCGTGGCGGTAGGGCGCTGGCCATGCGCGGGTGTCCCGGCGCAGCCGCCAACACCAGCGTTCCGGTCTCGGCGATGGCCAGGTCCGCGTCCGTAATCCCCACGTCGGCGGTGGCCAGGAACGCAGTCGCCGTTCCGGCGTCACCAAAATCGCCGGCCAGCGCACCGTCTTCCGCCTGTTCGACCACGAGCAGGCCGGCAGTGGCCAGCCGTTCGGACAGTGCGAGTTCTACCAATGCTGGCGAATGGGCCAGAAACACGCGACGGGCCTCCCAATCGTTAAGGCACTCCAACACGGCCTGTTGAGCACCCTCTGCATCGGGCACCCGGATCATCCGCCCGCTGACGGCTTCCAGCGCTGCCGCGAACTCCCGGACGAGTGCTCCGACACCTGGCGGAAAGCGAACGGGGGCCTCGTTGGGGATGCGTTCAGTTTCTGGACGCCGTCCGCCTCGCTGCAACCCAGCATCCACACGAGCCAAGAATGCTCGCCGGCCCTGTTCCGGCCCGTCCATGTTCGTCATGCCTCGCGCAGATAGCGCCGCACCTCTTCCACTTGCTGGAAGAAGCGCGGCGTGCTCTGGTCTTGTACTGTGCGTGGGCGCGGCAGGTCCACATCCACAATTGCCGCGATGCGAGCGGGGCGGTTGGTGAGTACGACGACCCGGTCGGCCAGGAAAACGGCTTCCGGCACGTTGTGGGTGACAAACAGAACGGTGGTCCCCGTACGATTCCAGATGCGTAGCAGCTCCAGGTTTAGGCGCTCTCGTGTGATCTCGTCCAGAGCGCCAAACGGTTCGTCCATCAGCAATATGGAGGGATCCAGCGTAAGCGCCCGGGCGATGGCCACGCGCTGTTGCATGCCCCCGGAAAGCTGCGCAGGGTAGTGGCCGGCGAAGTCGCGCAAGCCGACCATGTTGAGGAGCTCACCAACGCGCGCATTCTTTCCGCCGTTGGGCACGTTGGCGACTTCGAGCGGCAGGACGACGTTCTTCTCTACGGTGCGCCAGTCATAGAGCACTGGGCTCTGAAAGACGATGCCATAATCCCTGTCGAGGCGTGCCTGACGCGCCGGCTTTCCCCTTACTCGCACCTCGCCGGCTGAGGGCGTGGCCAGGTCGGCAACGAGACGGAGCAATGTGGATTTGCCACAACCGGACGGTCCGGTCAAGGCGACAAACTCTCCAGGCCAGATGGATAGCGAAATGTCCTGCAATGCCTTGAGAGTCCCACCGTCGTAGAACGTTTTGCTCAGGTCACGAAGTTCTATGGCCGGGACCGGTTGTTCGGTCAATGTTTCCTCTCTGCGTAGCCTCATAGAATTTCCCCACAAGGCTGGCGTTCTGTGCAAGAATGATTAATTCTGCCTTTGCGGTTCAACGTTTTTGGTGGCAGCTGTGCCATGATGATTATAACAGATGTGGGTAGGCACGTCAAAAACCCGTATTCATTCATGCGAAATGTTACCGAGTGTGGTATAGTTCTCTCAAATGATGCCGATACACGACATCGGGATGCCGATACACGACATCGGGATGCCGATACAC
>CAZDTE010000123.1:0-9434 GCA_964508275.1 uncultured Ardenticatenales bacterium | reverse complement strand
CGCGCCGGCGTGGCCGGAGGCCCAGCGCCAGTTCACCGTCATCGGCGACGAGTAGGCAGGCGACTCTGTCACGCATGCCAAAGCGTCGCCCTGGCGGAGCAGCGCCTCCCAGGGCGACGGGCGTTCGGGGGGTTGCTACGCGCCCACGTGGTGCCGGAACGTTTCCCAGCGGAGACCACAGCGCAGCGTCTCCAGGCCCAACACGTCGCGGGGCTTTATGTTACCCAGGCTGACGTTTGACCCGAAACGTTCCACCAGGTATGCCTGCTGCAACTTGAGCGGTGCTTCCCACATGATTGAGTCTAGGAATCCTTCGAGGCCTGAAACCAAGAGGTCGAGCATATCCTCGCGCACATTTCCGCCTTCGTCATACACGCCGATCCCCTTACCGCCTTCGCGGGCCTCGATGATCACGAGATCTGCACCGGCGTCTAGGTCGGCGGCCACCTGCTCGATGGTTTGCCCGGCACTAAGTTGGGCGCGCGGATCTTTCTTGCCGACCTCGGTGATCACGACCAGGCCGGCATCGAGTCCTCTCCGGATGTACTCGGTGCGCTTGGCCCGCGGCAGGTCGATCGTGCCATCGGAGATTTCGATGGCGGAGAACCCCAGGTTCACGGCTTGTTCCAGAAAGGGCTGGAATACGCCCTGGAATTCGGCGGCCTCGAATAACGTCCCTCCGGGGAAGACATCGATCTCGCTTTGGCAAATGATTTCGATCTTGCGCCGCAGCAACCCTTCGTCCATCAACATCGAGGTGCCGAAGCTGAGCTTAAGTTGATCGACGTAGTCGCCCGTCAGCGCCAGCAGATCTGCGGTGTCGCCGAGGCCCTGGCAGCGGTCGATGACCATCGTCAATCCTACAGTTCGCGGCTTGATCGCCCTGTCCGGAACGATGTGGGGGATCACGTTTTCCCAGGCCTTTCTTTTGGTTGTGATCACGTTCTTCTCTCCTTTGTGAACGAATGTCACGTGCTGGGTTGTCTGGGCGCTGGTCGGTGGGGCAGTGTGAGCTGGTTGGATCGGCTCAATCGCGAGCCGCGGCCAGTGCTCGCAATGCCTGTTCGACATGAGCGAGGTCGGCTCCCCAGGGTACGGTAGCGGTCCGGTCACTCACTTCGATCGCTGTTTCCAACATGCAGCACTTCCGCAACGTGGGGCGATCGGTCTTGATCCCCACTTCTCGTGGACACATCTCCACGCTCGCCGGCTCGTGGCCGTAGATGTGCCGGTGGATCTGCCGGCTTCGTTCGCAACCGACGAGCAGCCAATCGTCACTCGGCGGGGGTCGCTGGTCCAGATAGAACGATGGCCCAGGCCCTTCCAGGCCGGATGCGCGGCAGGGGAAGAGGTAGGCCGAGGTGGTCGGTTGTGAGGTGGCCAACTCTCGCAGGTCGATGAAGTCGGGCTCCAGCAAGATCGGGGGCAAATCGGCAAACGCCAAGACTCGTTGCGCCTGGTCGAATAGCTTCGGCGGTTCTGGCGGGATCACGTCGACGACGCGCACGATCAGGGGGTCGGGGAGGTGGATAAAGTTGACGTGGCCGTAGCGTCCCTCAACGATCAGCGTGTCCTCCGGGCCAAGCCCCAACTCCCGCGCCTTGGCGGCCAGAGCGCTGCGGTTGCCCACGTCCACTGCCGGGTCCTCAGCCCAAACACAGCGTTCCGCCGGCGACAGTAGCGACACTGTCGTTATGGGGCTGAAGAGCGGTTCCATGCTGGCTTTCTCGATGGCAGCAATGGCCTGTTGCCCTTCTCGGAGCAGCACGACGTACTCGGTACGGCGATATGCTTCCTTGCCCAGCAAGTATTCGCGGATGGCCGCGTCGGTCAGCTCGACGTCAACGTCCTGGACGCTGACTTGGCGGTACGGCAATGGTACGAGGTTTGCCATCAGGGGCCTCCTCTAGGACGGTGTAGCCGTCGCATTCGTAATCACCCGATAGATTCGCACTTCCTCATTCTCGTACACCAGGTCCCAGAGCTTGCCACGCTGCTGTTCGAACTTCTCCAGGCCCGGGCCGGGATAGTAGAGCCGCTCCAGTTGGCCGACGTAGATGTACTTCACATCGTATTGAAGCAGAAATCCGTTGGCCTGGTTCGGATCGGTCGTGGTGAAGAACGTTCTCACCGCGTTGATACGCCGGTCAACCACGTCGGTGCGGATCGCGGCGCGCTGCTGTTTCTGGTGCCAGTCCCAGCCGATCACGTCCGGCAGGCCTGTGTTGATGGACACGCGCGAACCCCAGCGGTACAGCGGTGTGTTCGCTTCGACGATCGTCGGTGTGCCGGGAATGTTGTCCTGCATCCAGTGAATCGCCTCGTAATCCCAGCGCAACGGAATCGGCTCACCCTGGTCGTGGTAAATGGCGTAGTCCATGTACAGTTCGCCGTCTAGCGTTGACCCCACGTTGCGGTCGAAGCGGTCGCTGATCTTGGCCCGCGTGGCGAAGATCGGGTAGAGCAGCGTTGCTGCGAACAGCACCACGAAGATCGGGAATAGAAGGCGTGGAGCGAAGAGCGTGGAGCGTGGAGCCTGTTGCGTGGCGCGTATTGCGTATTGCGTATTGCGTGTTGCGTGATCCGCCCATTCGCCGATTCGCCCATTCGCTGATTCGCCCATTCGCCAGAGGAAAACCGCCGAGGCGACGCCCCACATCACCCACACCTGCAGGTAGAACTTGAAGACGGTGTTCATGCGCCCGATGTCGCCCTTCAACACGATGATCTCGACAGCCATGGTGAGCACCAGCCCCAACGCGACCATCACCAGCACGAACTGGCGCAGCGGGTCCGGTCGCCGGCGGAAGAGGAGGAGCAGGGTCCAGACCAGCAGCCCGATCCCCAGGGCAAACAGCCCCCGGCCCAGCAAGACCAGCGCTCCGGTCAGCAGGAGGCCGCCGAGCAACCCACAAAAGCCGAAGAGGTAGAGCGGGCCCGGGCGTAGCATGACCTTGTGCAAATGGTTGATCCGCCCCAGCCGGTACCAGCGCCGTAGCAGCAGGCGGGCCAGCCGGGTCACCGCGTTGTGGTTCCGGCCACGCCAGAAGTCGAGCGCCAGACCACTGGTGATGCAGAACAGGAAAAAGCCGTGTACGGTCAAGTAGGCGTCCAGCGGTGTGCGGGAGCCATCCCACAGCCGGATGCTGGAGTAGGCACGGGCGTAGCTGGCGTGGAAGGGGAAATAAAGCGCGTAGGCCAACCCGGCGAGGAGGATGGACTGGGCAATAGCTCGACTCCACGCCCCCGCGTCGAGCCAACCGTGCCGGCTGACCTGGACTAGCAGCAGGGCGGCGCTCGCCAGCACCATGTAGGTCGGGAAGTCCCACGTGTTCGCCGGCCAGAGGACGCCGAGGGAGAGAGCGAGGGGAAGCAGATGGAGTAGGGAGTAGGGAGTAGGGGGAGGAAAGGGGGTATCGGACCCTCCTTCGTGCACTCCATCCCCTGCGCTCTCCGCTCCATGCTCTCCGCTCCACAGCTCTTCATCCTCTCCTCTATCGTTTACTTCACTCTCCCCTACTCCATACTTCTTAATCCCTGCCTTCAGGAGGTTCACAATCATCGCCAGGCTGAGCAGGGTGTAGGGCAGGGCCATCATGTGCGCGTGCAGGTCGGCGTAGAGGAAGGTGAAGAAGGGCAACTCGGTGATTGGCCCGACTTCGCCCCCCGTGGTTGGGATTACGCGCGTCGCGTTCCAGTACCACCACTCGATGCGGAACGGCAGCGGTTTGTGCTCGAAGATCAGCACGCGCAGGCCGTCCAGGCCCTTCACCAAGGGCAACAGGCCGGGGATGCTGGTCGCGAACTGCACCTGACTGAGCTGGGTCAGCCCGTCAACGATCAGCCGCGCCTCGCCCAGGTTGCCGATCACGGCGACGAACAGGGCGCCGAGGATGGCGAAGAGCACGGGGCGTGTTCCGAGTTTGGATTTTAGATTTTGGATTTTGGATTGTTGCGGTGCGCGTTGTAGATCATCAATTCGCCCATTCGTCCATTCGCCGATTCGCTCATTCGCTGATTCGCCCACTCGCCCACTCGCCGATTCGATCAAATTGTAGACGACGACAAAGGCCCCCATTGCCGTCATGGCGAAGAATGTCGGCACAAGCAAGTTGTAGGCAGTGGCCGGGATCACGCCGGTCAGGCGGATCAGGGTGGCGGCCAGGACGAAGCCGAAGTAGTAGTAGTTGATGTACCCGCCGGCGTGCCACGGATCGTACGGCGGAAAATAAACGCTTTTGGTCACCGCGTTCAGGTAGGCAAAGTCCATCGGCTTTTCGCCGCCCATCGCCGGATGCCATAAGTCCGGGTTGCTCCAGCGGATGAACAGGAACAGGAGGAAGAAGCCCCAGAACAACGCTTCTTCGGTCAGGATCAGCCGGCGGCGTGCGCGCCAAAAGTCGAGCAGTTCCCGGCGATGCCGGTGGGCGAGTGCGCCGGAAAGCAGCGCGAGCAAGCCGGCGGCCACGGCGATGCTCCCCGGCCCAAACGGCAACACCTGCCCGCTGGCCAGCAGCCATGCACCCCAGCCGACGATCAGCAGGCCCAGCGGCTTGCTCAACGCATACCCTCGGTCGCCGAAGCGGCGGAAGATGACGAAGGTTAGCGGGAGGGCCAACAGCCCCAGCAATTCCAGGGCCAGCCACCATGCGATCACCGGCAGGCGATTGGCCAACCCATCCCGATTGAACAGGAGTGACCAGGTGCCGTTTTGTTCGTACACCGGACGGTCCTCCGGTAGCAACATGAGACCGTTCTTCGCTTGCGTGGCTTGTTTGGGCCATAGCTGCAGGATGCCGCCCCAGCCGATCCCGTCGCCCAGCAGGTGCCGCAGGTTCTCCTTGTCGAAGTCCGGCGTCTTTTGGAAGATGTCCACCTTCGGGTGATCGTAGACCGTGAACGCCTCCTCGCTGCCCTGGTCGGGAATCTCTATGCCGAACAGCGTCGGGTACGATGTGATCCCCGCGACGTGCCGGAAGCCCAGCTTTTCGGCGAAGAGAAGTTCGTAGTAGCGGGTCGTCATCGGATAGCGCATCGGCAGGCGAGGAATGGACCCGTACAGCCGGTTGCTGGAAAGAACGACGTAATCGGCTTTGTCCAGCAGGTCCACCATCTTGTTCAGCTTGTCGGGCGTGTCCTCGTCGTACCACGTGAGCATCTCGCCGGTGTACATGTTGCCGAAGGGGTCATTGCCGTCCACGCGCAACGGAAGTGGGTCGTCCCAATGCTCGTTGGCGACGGTCGTGCCAGGCGGGATGTTTTCGAACATCCAGCGCGATGCGGCGATGCGCGAGTGTGGCCGGCGGTAGATGGCCGTAAACGCCGAGGCCCATAGCAGCGTGCCGGCGAGCACGATGAGCCAGGGGGCGTGGCGGAAGAACGTGGAGCGTGAAGCGTGGTGTGTAGTGCGTGTTGCGTATTCCCGATTCGCTGATTCGCTCACTCGCTGATTTGCCCGTTCGCCCTCTCGCTGATTCGCACTCTCGCTGATTCGCACCAGCAGGTAGGCGGCGAAGAGGGCCAGGAAGGGATAGACCGGCAGCAGGTAGCGCAACGATTTCACCCACTGGCTGCCCTGGTAGAAGAAGAAGATGGTCACCCAGACCCACGGAATCGCCGACAAAGCGATTCGTTGTGCCGACTCCTTCAACCACGACCGTCGCCGCCGCCACAGTTCCCAGCCGATGAAGGCCCAGCCGGCCCAGGCGGCCAGACCGAGGGGCAGACCCATGCCCCACAGCACCATGTTCTTCCAAGGGAACCAGATGGGCGCGCGCGCCGTCCACTGATGGCCCGGTGGGTAGTCCCGCTCTCCGGTCACCAGGCCGCGAACCTCTTGCATATTCGACAGCCACTGGTCGGCAGGCCGCACGTCTAAGAAACCCGGCCCCTGGAAGGCGTATGGCTGGAAGATGCGGAAGGTGATCAACGAGACGATGGCTGCTAGAGCAAGCAGTACCACTGTGCGTTGGAGGAGGGCGTAGGGCGCGTTCCGTGTTGCTTGTGGCGTGTTGCGTGTCGTGGCAGCCCGGACTACGTACAGCAGGGCGGCCAGAGCGATCACGCCGGCGAGCGGGTAGACGCTGATCTTTGATGCCACGGCCATCCCCAGGGCCAGGCCGGCCCACACGTAATCCCTCGTTCGGCCCCGGTCCGCGATGTTCAGACAGAAGTACACGCAGAGGACCACGAAGAAGTTGGCAAACGCGTCCACGACGAAGAAATGGCTGTGCTGAATATCCAGCACGGTGAGTGCAAGAAACGCGGCGCCTAGCAAGCCCACGCGATCGTTGTAGAGTCGGCGGCCGATGGCGAAGATCAACCACACGGTTGCCAGGTCGAACAGGCCGGAGAGGGCGCGCCCCACGAGATGAATCTGCCCGTAACCGGCCTGGTGAGACAGTTGCCCGACGATCTTGACCAGGAAAATCGGCAACGTGCCGTAGACGAAGAAGCCAAAACCGTTGTTGTATGGACTCAGCGGCGACTTCGCCGAATCGAAGTATTCGCCGATGCTGCCTGGCAGACGGATCGCCGTCTCGACCATGGTCAAGAAGCGCTCGTCCGGGTGCAAATGCTGGTCGGCGTCCCAGTTCAGGCCGTGAAATCGAAAGAATGCCCCGACCACGAGGATCAGCAGCAACGCCCCGTAGACGCGCCAATCCACGCTCACCGGTTTCGTGCCGGGGGGTGTCGGCTCCGCCATCAGTGCCGGCGTGGTTTTCTCGTTGAGAGACACATCATGCATAACAGTCTGTTCCTTTGGTCTTGTCTCTGCCACCCACCGTCTCACGTCCTCCACGGTGAACGGCAACCACCGGAAACGGAAAAGGGTAACACCGCTGATGGCCAGCCAGGCCGCGAGGAGGCTTCCTGCTGCTGCCGGGGGGAGATCGGTGCTCCGATCCTCCGGCAACTGCAGTGGCGTGGCCGGGCTATCTTCGTTGGGCTGGTGGGAAGATCCTGTCCCGGGGTTGGCCGCCGCGGCCAGTTGCTCCCGCGGGATCTCGTAGGCGGTGAAGAGCGGTTTCGGCTCGCCGCGGTGCGGGCCGACCACCAGGCGGCCGTTTGGCCAGCGCGCGCGCGTCTGCTCCAGCTCCTCGGCCCGCTCCGGCAGGAAGACGAACACGGCGTCCCTGTCGGGCCAGACCTGCGAGTAGTCGTTGGCCGGCCCGATCGGCATGTCCAGGCCGTGGCGGCCCAGGCCCAGGTAGGGAATCGAGCCGAAGCCGTAGAACATCCGCGGCAAGCCGTAGAAATACACCGTGAGTGGGCGGTCTTGGGGCATGTCTTGCAGATAAAAGCCCAGGGCGGTGCCAACCTTGGTGTTGGCGTCGCTGTACCAGCCGGCCGGCAGGTAGGTGCCAAAGTAGTAGCTCACATTCAGCCAGGCGACCAGCGCAACCACCAGGCCGACAGTGCCCCACTTCACCAGCGGCGACCGTAGTTGCGCCGCCAGTTCGCGGGCGAGTTGCTGCAGCGCGATGGCGATCAGCAGGCAGGCGGCCGGTATCGCCGCCAACATGCGAGCTGCGTTCGGCGGGCTCGTGGTCAGCGCGCCGCCGAGCACGACAACACTCCAGAACCAGATGTGAAGCAAGGCAAAGCGTGGCTCCTTCGCGCGCCAGGCGCTGTAGATCAGGCCCAGGATGAGCAACGAGGCGGAGATAGAATCGAGGTAGGGTCGCGTTCGCGCGCCGTAGAAGCCGTTATTGTCCGGCAGGGCTACGAAGCCCAGGAAGGCCCGGCGGAACTGGTCGGCCAGCACGGTGGTGATCGGTTTGCCGAGGCGGATGGCTTCCTGCGCGAGCCAGTTGTTCGGCAAGATGCCCACCTGCACCCAGCGGGCCATGAAGTCGTGCGGGTGGGTCTGGAAGTGCCGGAGCAAGGGCAGTGACACGACCAGGAACGCGCCGAACATGACGAGTAGGCCCTTGAGGCGTTGGTCGCGGGCGTCTGGATAGCGGATCAGCCAAAGCACGGCAAAACCGGCCATCAACAGCGGGATCAAGCGGGCGCCGGTGTAGAAGTACAGGCTGAATCCGGTGACCAGTCCGGCCAGCAGGAAGCGGTCTGTGCGTCCGCGCCGGAGTCCGCTGTGCAGCAGAGCGAACGCGGTGATCGCCATCAGCAGATCCGAGGTGTTGTTGATGGCCAGGCGGCTGAAGTGGATGTGCAGAGCAAGGATGGTGAGTGTAGCTGCCGCGACGAGCCCCACGGTCCGGCCATACAGTTGCCGGCCCAGGACGTACAGCGCAGGAACTGTGGCCGTGCCCACGAGTACGGAGATCAGCCGCAGGCCGAAGATGCCCTGACCAAACAAGCGTACGGGCACCGAAAGCAGGAAGAAGTAGAGCGTGGGGTGCGAGAGCCAGCCGGTGACGAACGGGCTCCGCAACTCGCCGTTGATGACGCGCACGGCCTCCAGGCCCATGCTCCCCTCATCGCCGGCGATGGCCCAGGGCCAGATGTCGACGGCCGTGATGCGTAGCAGCAATGCGATCAGGGTGAGGGTGGCGAGGCCCCACAGTTCGAGGCGGTGGCCGTGCAGCCAGGCGCGCCAGTCGCGCCGGGGTGGATGCAACCAGGCCGCGCTGTAAAGGGCGATTCCAGCCAGCCAGACGAGCACGCCCGGCCTGACGCTCACAGCTTGGGGCTTGCCACCTACCAGCCGCATGGCCACGAACGCGGCGAGCAGGCCAGCGCTGGCCAGAACCAGCGTGCGCAGTCCACGACGGCGTAGGCCTAGCCCGCGCGTTGTTGCGGTCAGTGGCGAGGGGAGAGCTCCGGCCCGTTCCAGCAGCAGAAAGGTCACCCCGGCCAGCGCGAACAGCAGGAGGGCCGCTTTCAGATGGAACGGGTCCTGCGCACTTCGTGCCCGGCCGAGTAGGACGAAGACGATGGTAGCGGTGAGTAGGAAGCGGCGTTGTGAGTCAGTCATGTTGACAGGTCACTTCCCTGGCCGCGGAATGTCGAGACGTTTGCAGATTCTCTTTGCCAGCCTGTTATCAATCTCAACGTGTCGCGGTATTGCCTCAACAACGCCATTCGATGGATTCTGATAGAGAGAGTGTCGAGCACCTTCTCTCTTGAGGATACAGCCATAACGCCGCAGGTGACGCAGTAGCTCGTGCCGTTTCATTGAATCGCTACTGATAAAGTCTCTCGAATGGCGTCAGTCGGAATACCCCGCAGGGCGTCTTCCACTCTGTCCTCAAGGATCAGCACAATGGCCTCTCTCAAGCTTTCGCGACATTCTTCTAGCGTCTCTCCTTGCCCATTCGCTCCAGGCACTTCAGGACAATAGCCTATGTAGTACTTCTCCCCTTTTTCATAGATTGCCGTGCACTCAGTAAGCATAGTTTCCTCCTTGCGTAAGATTGGACTTTTGACAAATCGTGCTTACCTACTATATGTAGTAGGTTTACGCCTCT
>CAZDTE010000122.1:0-9494 GCA_964508275.1 uncultured Ardenticatenales bacterium | reverse complement strand
CCACGAACATCCCACCGCACAACCTGGGCGAAGTGTGCGACGCCCTTGTCTACCTCATCGATCATTACGACGCGCTTGACGACGTGACCGTCGATTCTCTCCTCGATTCGATCCCCGGCCCAGATTTCCCCACCGCCGGGATCATCTTGGGCTCGGATGGCATCCGCTCGGCCTACGCCACGGGCCGCGGATTGGTGACGATGCGTGCCCGCGCGCGCATTGAAGAGATGCGTGGCAACCGTCACCGGATCGTCGTCTCCGAACTCCCCTACCAGGTGAACAAAGTATCGCTGATCGAAAAGATCGCCGATCTTGTGCGGAATGGGCGCATCAAGGAAATATCGGACTTGCGGGATGAATCAGGCCGGCAGGGCATGCACCTGGTAATCGAACTGAAGCGGGGAGCACAGCCGCACAAAGTATTGAACCAGCTTTACAAGTACACAGCGCTCCAGGGTACTTTCGGCGTGAACGCCCTGGCTCTGGTGGACAACGTCCCGCGTGTGCTTCCGCTCAAGCGACTGCTGCAGCTCTACATTGAACACCGGCGCGACGTAATCACCCGCCGCACGCGTTACGACTTGGCGAAGGCCCAGGCCCGCGCTCACATCCTTGAAGGATTGAAGATCGCCTTTGACCACCTGGACGCCGTAATCCGGACCATTCGGCAATCTCCCTCGGCAGATGAAGCGCAAACGCGTCTGCAAGAACGGTTCAACTTGACGGATATACAGGCCCGCGCCATCCTCGACATGCAATTACGCCGCCTTGCCGCGCTGGAGCGTCAGAAGATCGACGATGAGTACGCGACCGTTCAGGCAACCATCAAGGATCTACAAGAGCTGCTTGCCTATCCCAAAAAGATCCTGAAGCTGATCCAGGACGATCTGCGTGAAATGAAGGCTCGTCACGGCGACGAGCGCCGGACGACGATTCTGCCCGATGCAGATGCCGACCTGGACATCGAGGACCTGATTCCCGACAAACTGGTGCTGATCAGCATCACCCAGCGAGGGTATGCGAAACGTGTGCCGGTGGGAACCTACCGCGCCCAGCGGCGGGGGGGGCGTGGGGTCACCGGCATGAAAACGCGCGAGGAAGACATCGTGCGCCATCTCTTCGCCGCTCACACGCTCGACAAGATCCTGTTCTTCACCAACGTGGGCAAGGTATACCAGCAGCGCGCCTACGAGATACCGGATGCCAGTCGCCAGGCCAAGGGCATTCCGCTGATCAACATCGTCAGTTTGGACCCGAACGAAATCGTGACGGCCGCGCTTCCGGTGCGTGATTTCGGCGAGGCGGCCTACCTGCTGATGGCCACACGGAGCGGGCGTATCAAGCGCGTAAGCCTCAGTGAGTTTGCGACCGTTCGTCCCAGTGGCCTGATCGCGATCGGATTGGACGAAGGGGACGAACTGCAATGGGTCAAGGCCAGCACAGGGAACCAGGACGTCATCCTCGTCACGGCCCTGGGACAGGCCATTCGTTTCTCTGAGGGCGAGGTGCGCTCGATGGGCCGAGGGGCCGCTGGAGTGTACGCTATTCGGTTGCGACCGGACGACTACGTTGCCGCCATGGATCTGGTGCGCGAGAATGCGGAGTTGCTGGTCGTCACGGCCCATGGCTATGGAAAACGCACCCCTCTGCGCCAATTTGGGAGGCAGGGTCGCCACGGTCAGGGCGTCCGCACCCTGTCTGCCCGCGGGATGCGCACCACTGGCCCCATCGTAGACGCTCGGGTGGTGGACCTGGACGACGAGATTACGTGCATTTCTGCCAGCGGCATGGTCCTGCGTACAGGCGTACGAGACATCTCCCGACAAGGAAGAGCCACACAGGGTGTCAAGCTGATGAACCTGCGGGACGATGACCCGGTCGTCTCCCTGGCCCTGCTGAACGGAGTGAGCTGAGGAAGAATGGCCCATCACCCGCTAATCCTTATCCACGGCTTGGGTGGTCGCCCGGAAGACTGGGAAATAGGTGGCGTCACCGCCTTCCTGGTAGAGCGCGGGGGGTACGACCGGAAATGGATTCGCCTGTTCGACTATGGCACGGTGACAGAGAACGGGGAAACGCGGTACAACTATCAGGGCGACATCTGCCAGATCGCCCACCGCCTGGATGATGATCCGAGGTTGCCCGATACGTTTCCCTTCCAGGTGGATCGCCTCAGTCGCGAGAGCGTGGCACACGGCGGCCCAGCGCAGGTAGATATCGTCACCTTCAGCATGGGCGGTGTGGTCGCGCGCTACTACCTCGGCCAAAGGCAGGAAGACGCCTGGGGTACGCGTTATCGGGGGAATGTGCGCAAGCTGATCCAGATCGGGGCTCCCAACCTGGGGGTGGATTGGATTGGCCTCTACAACCATCACTTGCGTGGTTCATGGATCTGGCGCGTCGTGGTGCAACTGAGCAAACGAGGTGTGATTCCGATCAACCTGGCCAGCGATGTGGAACGGATGCAAGCCAAGCTGCGTGCGCTGCACACCACGGCCACCGACCGCGTCCTGGATGCGCACGATCAGCCGATTTCTGCTGACGGGATAGCTACCCAACAGATCGCCCCGGACAGCGAGTTCCTGGCTGCCATCAATCGTCCAGGGCAGATGCCCGGAGAGGTGGAATACGCCTGCATTTTCGGTGACCTGGTCGCGGCCTTCCGCCTTCGAATCCCAGCGATGACCGTCCAGACCGAGTTCTCCATGGGCGATCTGCTCGTCACGGCCTCCAGTGCCAGCAACATCCCCGGCGTGCAGCCGAAGCGACGAGCCTTCCGCAAACGTTACGAACTGACACTGGGCGAACCAGAGAGTCGTGCCGAGCTGCAGGGGCGGGCGCTTTTGGATCCCCCCGCCTATTCACACGTACACCTGCTGGAGCAGTCGGACGTACACGAAACCGTGCTGCGGCTGCTACAAAACTGAACCCCATGGGCCGACAACGCTCAAGTTTCCCGATGCCCACCGCGCAGTTTCGACCGACCCCGCCAGCTTTGGCGTGAGCAACTGCCGGACATGATCGAACGCTGCTCCATCGCCCGTCGTTACGAACCAGTAACGAGGTACAGCGGCTTTTTCGGTGTGCCCAACCCGCTGACGAAGCACCCGCCGCACCTGTTGGGCAACCGCCGCTCCGGCGGCAACGATGCGCAGGCCCGGGCCGGCCAACTCTTCGATGAGGGGGATCAGGAACGGGTAGTGTGTACAACCCAAAACGAGCGTGTCTATGTTTTCTCGCAGCAGCGGGTCCAGGCAACGGCGCAGAAGGGCGCGCGTTTCTGGCGTCGCCAACTGGCCGGCCTCGATCTGCTCGACCAGACCGCCGCAAACCTGAGTCAGAACCCGACTGCCCTCCCCAAACTGGTGCAGCACGTCGGCCAGAAGTTGCCCGTGTACGGTCACCGGCGTGGCTAGCACACCGACAACACCCTGGCTGCTGAGGGCAACCGCCGGCTTGACAGCGGGCACCATGCCCACAAAGGGCACGTCGGGGAACGTGGCACGCAAATGGGCCAAGGCGGCGGCGGAAGCCGTGTTGCAGGCAACGACGATCAGTCGGGCTCCCCGCCGCAGGAGGAACCGGGCAATTCCTGCCGACAGGGCGCGAATCTCCGCCGGAGAACGCTGCCCGTATGGGCAATGGACGCTATCGGCCACGTACACCATATCCTCCGCGGGTAACAGATCGGCTACTGCCTGCATGACCGACAGCCCGCCCACACCGGAGTCAAATAGGCCAATGGGGCGACAGACAGGATTATCCGACACGTCATTTCCTCCTCACACATGCCAGTTTGCCAGAACAGGAGTATAGCATTTTGCTCATCATTTGACAAGGACTCGGGTACATGCTACAATCCACGCGCTGGATTTGCCGATGAGCAGTTGCGCGTGCCATCAGGCATGAAGACAGCGTCGAGCGACGGAGTACGCAACACGCATTACGCACCACCCAACACGTTCTATCACAACCGTTTCCTTTAGGGACGAAACCGTATGCGCGAAACAGCAGACGCCTTGCCGGTCAACATTGCCCTGGTCGGCTGTGGATACTGGGGCCCGAACCTGGCCCGCAACTTCCACAGCGTGCCAGAAACCGTGCTGCACACCTGCTGCGACACCCGGCCAGAGGCGCTCCAGCAGATGGCGGCGCTCTACCCCGACACGCGCACGACTGAGGACTACGGTTCCGTACTGCGCGACCCGACAGTCGAAGCCGTTGCCCTGGCCACGCCGGCGCTGCTGCACTTCTCGCTGGCTCGCGCCGCTCTGCTGGCTGGCAAGCACGTCTTCGTGGAAAAACCGATCACGATGGATAGCCGGGAGGCCGAGGAGTTGATCGCACTGGCCGAGGCGCGGGGGCTGACGCTCATGGCCGGCCACGTGTTCGAGTACAATCCAGCTGTGTTGAAGATCAAGCAATTGATGGAGGCCGACGAGATCGGCAAACCCTTCTACATCTACTCCAACCGCGTGAACTTGGGCCGGGTGCAGAGTGACATCAACGCCCTGTGGAGCATCGCGCCGCACGACATTTCGATCCTCCTGTTCCTGTTGGAGCAGATGCCGGAATCGGTGAGCGCGCAGGGCGCCAACTACCTGCGGTCCGGCGTGGAGGATGTTGTGTTCGTGACGCTGCGGTTCCCCGACGGCGTAGTCGGCCACGTGCAGGCCAGTTGGCTGGACCCCAGCAAGGTGCGCCGCATGACGATTGTTGGCAGCAGAAAGATGATCTTGTACGACGATGTGGCCAGCGAGGGCAAGGTACGGATCTACGACAAAGGGGTGTATGTCAAGGGAGAGGACAGCTACGGCGAGTACCAGTACCGCATCCACTCAGGCGACATCCACATTCCCAAGATTGCCCTGTCGGAACCGCTGCGGAACGAGTGTGTCCACTTCGCGCGCTGCGTCCGCACCGGTGAGCGCCCACGCAGCGACGGTCGCAGCGGGTGGCGTGTGGTGCGTGTCCTGGAAGCGGCACAGGAATCGCTGCGCAGAGAAGGTGCCGTTGTTGGGGTGGGCAGCAGATGACCGGAGGCAAATGGGCCGTCACCAGTCTCGTGATCGTTGGAATCAGCCTGCTGGCCTACGATCTCCTAATCGGCAGGATGCCGGTCCGAAGTTTCCCTGCCCTGACCTGTCTGGCCACCCTCGCGAGCATCGCCGGCTTCGGAACTGCGCTGAAAGCGACACGCGCAGCACGACCCGGGGAAGGCAAACGGCTAGCAATGCTGAGCCTGGTGATGGCGACCGGGTTCTTGATCGTGATGGGCATTCTCATCTTCAACGTGGGCGTAAAGTGGGCGCTGCTATGACGGGTTTGGAGAGGTATCCAGCATCCAGGAACGAGTGGGCCGTTGATGACTGACCGCTTCAACGAACGATTTCGCGTCTACCCCAACGTGCAGTTGGGTAAGGACGTGGAGATCGGCGATTACGCCGTCATCGGCGTGCCCCCGCGTGGGCGGGAGGCCGGCGAACTCCTCGTGGTCATTGGCGACGGGGCGGTGATCCGCTCACACACCGTCATCTACGCCGGCAACCGCATCGGAAAGGGCTTGCAGACCGGCCACGGCGTAATGATCCGCGAGGAAAACGAGATCGGGGACGATGTCAGCATCGGCACGAACAGCGTTGTGGAGCACCACGTGGTCATCGGCAACGGGGTGCGGCTGCACACCAACGTCTTTGTGCCCGAATTCTCCGTGCTCGAGGATGGCTGCTGGCTCGGCCCCAACGTGGTCGTCACGAACGCCTTGCACCCACTGTGCCCCAAGGTGAAGGAATGCCTGAAAGGACCGACGATCCGGCGCGGGGCCAAGATCGGGGCCAACGCCACACTGTTGCCGGACATCGTCATCGGCGAAATGGCGCTGGTGGGCGCCGGCGCTGTGGTGACAGGGGACGTGCCGCCCGGTGTGGTCGTCGCCGGCAACCCGGCCCGTGTTGTCAAGCAGGTGGCGAAGTTGACCTGCCCGTACGATCTGATTGACCGGCCATACGAGGTACATGATGCCCGGTAACCTTGAACCGCCAGCGCGCACCGGCTCGCACCGCCCGGATGTCTCGCTCCTCATTCCGGCGCACAACGAAGCCGGCAACATCCCGCTGCTGTTGGAGAAGATCGACCGCTGCTTCTCGGCGAATGGGTTGCACGGCGAGGCCGTGCTGGTGAATGACGGCAGCACGGACGGCACGGGCAAGCTGTTGGACGAGGCGGAATCGCGCTACCCCTGGCTGCGTGTCGCACGCCAGCGCCGACGGCGGGGCCTGACCGCGGCCCTGGACCGCGGGTTCCGGTTGGTACGGGGTGAAGTGGTCGTCTTTCTTCCCGCCGATCTGGAATCGGACCCCGAAGAAGACGTCCCCAAACTACTGGCCAGACTCGACGAGGGGTACGACGTCGTCGCCGGCTGGCGGCAGGGGCGGCGCGACGGCAAGGTCTTCGCCTCGCGGGCTTACAATTGGGTGTCCCGGATTCTGTTTGGCGTGCGCGCCCACGACATGAACTGGATCAAGGCGTTCCGCCGCGAAGTGGTGGAGAATCTGCCCCCGCTACGCTCCGACTGGCATCGCTTCTTGCTGATGATCGCTGCTTCCCAGGGCTACCGCATCGGTGAGGTCAAGACGAACTATTACCCTCGCCGCGAGGGCCGCTCCAAGTACGGCGTGACGCGCATCCCGATCTCTTTCCTGGATGTGCTAGTGGTCAAGTTCCTCCTGGCCTTCAGTCAGAAGCCGATGCTCTTCTTCGGCTCGCTGGGCCTGCTGAGCGTTCTTGGCGGGGTTGGCATCGATCTGTATCTCTGGTACCTCTGGCTAGACCGTGGCAAGCAGCTGCGCCCGCTGTTCTATTTCGCCGGCGTGCTGATTCTGGCCGGTCTGGTGCTCTTCCTGGTCGGATTCCTGGCCGAACTGGTGGTGAACCAGGCGGCGAGAATCGAAGCGATCGAGCGGGAGCTGCGCCGGCGGGATGTGTGACGTGATCCCGCGATCCAAAACAAGCGAATGGCCTCGCTACCACGTTGAGCGGATCACGTTTTCCAGCCGGGGAGTGATGCGTTCCCAGGCATAGCGGGTCTCCACGAAGGCCCGCGCCCGGCGACCGAGTGCCCCGGCGCGCTGGGGATCGTTCAGCAGGGCCACAACCTCGCCCGCGAATTGTTCCTCGTCGTCGGCAAGCACCACCTCCTGCCCGGACACCACCTCCAGACCCTCACAGCCCAGCGTGGTGCTGACCATGGCCTTGCCCATGGCCATGGCTTCCAGCACCTTGAGTCGTGTGCCTCCGCCCATGCGCAACGGCACGACGAAGACGGCCGCTTCGGCGATGTGGGGCCTCACGTCAGGAACGAAGCCGGTCAGGGTCACGTGCGAGTCGCGAGCCAGCGGTTGGAGGCGCAGGTGCGGGCTCTGGCCCACGATGTTCAATTGCACATCAGGGATGCGCCGGATTACGTGGGGCAGGATGCGATCGCAGAACCAGAGCATGGCATCAACGTTAGGGCGAAAGTCCATCTTGCCGGTGAAGGCCAACGTCGGAGCGGGGTTGTCGGGCAAAGGGTGTGGCTGGTAGGCGTCCGTATCCACGCCGTTGGGGATCACGTCCACGGGTATCGAGGGATCCAATGCCCGCAGGGCGTCCGCGTCCGTAGCGGAAACGGCGACCACGCGGTCGAAGGTGCGACAGCAGCGTGCTTCGTAGCGCATCAGCTTCCGCCACTGGATCCACGAATAGAGCGCGCCCAGCCAGCGCCGTGGGTCGCGCCGATCGGTCTCGAAAGCGGAGCGTTGCAAGACGTATTCGGCGTTGTGGTCATCGAAAACCAGAAGAGGCCGGCTTCCTGGCGGTCTCACGGTGACCAGAAACCCGAACGCTGCCATCTCAATCCCTTCGACCTGGACGACGTCAAACTCCTCCTCACTGATCAGGCGAGCCAGATTCAGGAACATGGCCTGTGATGCCAGCCTGAGGGCCATGTCGGGAAACGGCGAGAGAAGGGTACTCCAGGCGCGCTTGGGGACGCTGCGCCGAGGGGGCATCTGCACCCGCGTGATGTGCCGGCACAGCGAAGGCAAGGGGTCTTCGGGTGCGGCTGCCTTCGCCGTCGGGTGCGCGTCGAAAGTCAGCAAGTGTACGTCGTGCCGCGTGGCCAGATGGTGCAGCAGGTGAAAGTTGCGAATGGTGGTGCCCTGGTGGGGAGGGAAGGGATATTGCGGCGTGAGGAGCAGCAGATTCACGGGGAGCTAACTCTTGGCTCCGTGGCCCAAGCGCCGGTAAAGGTCCAGATGATATTGCGCGGCCTTTTGCCAGGAGAAGAGAGCGGCTCGCTTCAAGCCTTTCGCGCGCAGCTCTTCGCGCAACTCCGGCTGCGAAATCACGTTCCAAATGGCCATGGCCAGGCCCTCAACGTCGGTTGGCTCCACGATCAGCCCGGCATCGCCAACCACTTCGGGCAATGACGACACGTTCGAGGCGATGGTGGGTGTCGCACAGGCCATCGCTTCGAGCGGGGTAAGTCCGAAGCCCTCGTAGAACGAGGGGTGGACGTGGACGGCGGCCCCGTTGTAGAGATAGGGCAAGTCGTGGAGCGGGACGCGGCCCAGAAAGCAGACCCGCTTCCCCAGATTCAACTCACCCACCAGACGGAAGGTTTCCTCGAAGAGCCAGCCCTTCTCGCCGACCACCGCCAGCACCACGTCGTTGTTCACATACTCTTCGGCCAGGAGGCGAAAGGCTCGCAGGAGTGTGGGCAGGTTCTTGCGCGGTTCGATTGTGCTAACGAATAGGACGTAATCCTCCGGCAACTCGTACTTCTCCCGGATGGGGATCAGGTCATGAGGGTCTTGGATCGGCCGGTAGATCGGGTTGGCGGCCTCGTATATGACCGTGATCTTTCCAGCAGGGACGCCCAGCAACTCGATGATATCACGCTTCGTGCTCTCCGACACGGCCACGATATGGTCTGCTCTGGCGACCGCTCCGTCAATCTGCCCGTAGTAGCGCGCGCTTTCCTCGGTGAGGAAATGGGGAAAGCGAAGGAATGCCAGGTCGTGTACCGTGATCAACGAGCGTAGAGAGCTGCGCATCGGCGGAATAAAGTCCGGAGAGTGCAGGACATCAAGCCCCAACGGCCAGACTTCGAACGGGATCGTCCATTGCTCAAAACGATGATGGCTGGGAGTCCAAAGAGATCGGCGTGAAAAGTTCGGCTGATCCGTGATGTTGAGGAGGTCCTTGCGACTTTGCAGGAGGATGAATTCGTCTTGGCGGTTGATCTGTGCCAGGGCCTCGATCAGGCGGGACACGTATTGGGCAATCCCTGCCTGGCGGTAATAGACCATCCTGGCATCAATCCCGATGCGCATGTCTATTCAGTTCCCTTGGTTTCACCGATGATGTGCAGCGTTCGTATCTTCTCGATATTCCGGGGTGAGCAGGACGTCAAGCCCCCCTCCCAACTTTGGGGGAATATGCTCCCCCAGAAT
>CAZDTE010000121.1:0-9582 GCA_964508275.1 uncultured Ardenticatenales bacterium | reverse complement strand
GTGGCTGATTTCTGTTGCACCCTATGGTTTGCCCCCATTTTTTGAAAAGATACTTGTGGGGCGTGGAGTGCGGTACGATCTCCACCCTTCACCGGAGATTGGCCGCGCTCGCAATGATAAGAGCAAAGCTCGGTTTTGTCAAGTGTTAGGCAATTCCGAGAGAATAATCGTCCCAGTTGAATTGGATGCACTGGCGCATCCCGCTGCAGCTGGCCGGCTACGACATCAGCCAGCTACCGATGGCCTCCCTCTGCGCCGGCTTCAGCATGATCTGGCCCACGCAGGCAGCCCCAAACCATGTCCCCAGCTTGTGACGGTCACTACGCTCTAATTGGACAGGCAGTCGAAACGTGGTATAATCGGACCCCAAGACAGCAGAACAGGGGAAGGCTGACCACGTTACGTGTGCCACGCATCGGCCAGGAGACAGCAGGTCATGATTCGAATCGTCACCGATAGCTCGGTAAACCTGCCCACGGGGTTGGTAGAACGTTTCCGTATCTCCGTAGTGCCTCTAAACGTACATTTCGGAGAGGAGCAGTTCCAGGAAGGGGTGAACATCTCCGAGGACGAATTCTACCGCCGGCTCCCCGAGAGCCGGCCGCTGCCCACAACATCCCAGCCAGCGGCCGGCCAATTCCAAGACATATACAAGGCATCTCTTTCGCAAGGGGACGAAGTGCTCTCGGTGCATCTCAGCAGCCGGCTGAGCGGCACGTATGCGTCGGCGGCCACAGCCCGATCTATGCTGCGCGAGGCCCCGATCACCCTGCTAGACACGGGAACCGTTTCGGTGGGGCTAAGCATGTTGGTGCTGGCCGCTGCCCAGGCTGCCGAGTTGGGATGGTCCTGCGAGGCAATCGTTGGTCTCCTGGAGAAGATGGCGGCAAGGACGATTATCTTCTTCACGGTAGATACCTTGGAATACTTGCACCGGGGCGGCCGTATCGGTACCGCCTCGGCTTGGATGGGGACCCTGCTCCAGGTCAAACCGCTGTTGGCAATCCGGCAGGGGGAAGTTCTGCCCATCGATCGGGTGCGCACGCGCAAGCGGGCCGTTCGTCGCTTGCTCGATCTGCTTGCCGAGCACAGCGCGGGCGCAGACTCGTGGTGGGCCGGCGTTGCCCACGCAAAGGCAGAACAGGAAGCCGGGCGGTTCGGCAACGACATCATCCGTGAGCTTCCCGTGGCCGCCGTCATACAGGTCGGCGTTGGGCCGGTGGTCGGCGCCCACGGTGGCATCGGTACGCTCGGCGCTGCCCTAACCCCCGACCCTGCAACGTTCGGCGTTGACTTTCCTCCTTTTTCTGTTATACTTGGGGAGAACGTCCATGAGTGACTTCCTGATTTTCGCCCGAAACCGGGAACTTACTCTGGACAGCCCTCCAGCATGCCGCCACCAGGTGCGGTAACAGCGGTTTCTTCAATATCAAGTTGCCTGGCGGCCAGTTGCCAGGAAAGTGGATGCGTAACGAATGGCCCGGCACGGTGTTCTTATTGAGGGGCACTTGGGGCCATCGTGGAGGCCCGGGTGGACGAAATCGAGCTACATCTAATCGAACGGGTCAAGGAAGACCCGGCTACCTTCGGCACAGTATACGAACATTACGTGGATCGCATTTACAACTACATGTACCAGCGCACGCGCAACCAACACGACGCCGAAGATCTGACTTCACGAGTGTTCTATCGCGCACTGAAGAACGTAGGCCGGTACCGGGTACAGGGCGCTCCGTTTGGCTCGTGGCTGTATCGGATCGCCCACAACGTGGTGGCGAATTGGTATCGCGATTCGAAGCGGCGGAAGACCGTTTCTGTTGACAGCCTTGCTCCAATCGAATCTGTTGACGTACGCCCGGAGGAGGTCGCCGAACAGGCCGAAGAGGTCCGTCTGCTCTGGCAAGCTATTGGGCAACTGAATCCTGACCGCCAGGAGCTGCTGATTCTGAAATTCAGCGAAGGGTTGAGCAACGCAGAGATCGGCCAGATCATGAGTCGCACCGAAGGTGCTGTGAAGGCGCTCTACCATCGCACATTGCAAGGGCTGCGTAAGGAACTGGCGAAAACGTTGGAGAGGTAGGGTGCGACGCACGAGATGTGAGTGGGTCACGCCGGGGGCACAGCGGGAACTGGACGTACGTAGTGGGGAGAGGTGACGACCATGAACGACGGTTTGCTGACAGAGTTTCTGATGACGCAGGCGGACGACCTGGTCAGAGGGGAGCAAACGAGGCGCGTGGAGGACTACCTTGAGATCGCCCCGTCGCAAGCCGACGAGCTGCACGAGTTACTGAAGCTTGCGGAGCAGACGTGCCGCCTGTTGTCCAGTCGGGCGGAGCCAGACGCGGCGTTTCGGGAGGATTTGCACCGCAGCCTGCTGGCGCAGGCCCGGCAACAGCAAACATCGAGGGCGCTCGGGGTCGACATTCCGCGGAGATGGATCATCGGTGCCGCCGCGGTCGGCTCGGCAGTATCGGTCGCCAGCCTGGTCGCCTATTTCATCCGCCAAAGACAGTACCCGGCAATGGTAGACCGTGACTAACTGGCAACCAGTGAATGGTTCTCCTGAAAAAAGGTTCAACGGCCAAGAGTTTGCACTGCAGAGGCACAGAGTTCGCCGAGAAACTGCAAGGTTCACCTGTTTTCTCTCTCTGTGCCCTCGGCGTCTCTGCGGTGAGTCCGAGTTTTTTCATTGGCCTCATGAATAGGTCGTTTAATCCGGCGTGTTACTGGTCTTCTTGAAGAAGGGAACGCAATGAGCAATCGCTATTCTCGCCTTAGCGGCTGGGGGCACTATGTGCCCAGTCAGGTCCTAACGAATGATGACATATCGCTGATCGTAGATACCAACGACGAGTGGGTTCGTGAACGCACTGGGATTCGCGAACGACGGATTGCCGAGTCGCACGAGACATCGCTGACCATGGCCAAAGCGGCCAGTGAGCGGGCACTCAGCGTGGCCGGAATCGACGCGTCCGACCTGGACCTGATCTTGGTGGCCACTTCCACGCCTGACTATTTGCTCCCCCCGGTATCAAGCCAGCTTCAACACGAACTGGGGACAAAGAAGACAGCCGCTTTTGAGGTCCGCGCCGGCTGTACCGGTTTCGTCTACAGTTTGGCCACAGCACACCAGTTCATTTCCGCAGGCACCTACCGGCGGGTGCTGGTTGTCGGTGTGGAGCTGATCAGTCGCGCAGTCGACTGGCAAGATCGCCGCACGTGCGTTCTCTTCGGGGATGGCGCCGGCGCTGTGGTTCTGGAGGCCTCGGAGCGACCGACTGGGGTGCTCGACTTCGTGCTTGGTTCCGATGGCAGCGGCGCAGAGGCTCTGATGATGCCTGGAGGCGGGAGCAAGCAACCCTTTGATGCCCAAGTACTCGCGGAAAGAGGCCAATTCATCCGCATGAACGGAAATGCTGTCCTCCGGTTCGCGATGCGAAAGCTGGGCCCAGCCCTTTTGGAAGCGGTGGAGAAAAGTGGATTGCGGATCGCCGATGTGGACTTGATCATTCCCCATCAGGCCAACTTGCGCATCCTGGAACTGATCGCCCGCCAAAATGACATCCCGTGGGAGAAGATGTATGTCAACATCGAGCGCTACGGGAACACATCGGCGGCTTCCATTCCTATCGCCTTGAGTGAGGCGGTAGAGGAGGGCCGTTTGCAGGAGGGGAACCACGTGGCGATGGTCACCTACGGCGCGGGGTTTACGTGGGCCGCCCTTGCCTTGCGCTGGGGTGTGGGACCGGCAACGGCCGAGGAGGTGTTCGGGAAACAGCCTCTCCAACTCCCCCAGCGGATGTTGCGAACGGCGCGCTCCTCGGTGAAACGAAGACGCACCCAGTTGATGACCAACCTCAGCCCCCTGCTCTTGCCGCTCTATGCCATGAGCAAGCGGGTCCGCCGGGGATAGGGGAGGCACTCAGGGCGCGGGGGTCAGGAACTCTGGAAGCTGGACCACGCGTAGTCGATCTGCAACGGCCGCACGGCTGTGATCTCAAACTGCAACTCGCACTGGGGACAGTCAACTTGTCTGCCCACCTTGGCCCCATGGCTGGCCAAGACGAAGCGAGCCTCGCAGTCAAGGCATGTGACGTTAACATGGCGGGCTTTCCTCAGCTGGCGGGCCGGGGTGGTTCCTTGGGTTTTTCCGCTACGTGGAGCCTTCCTCACAAGTAATCACGCAACCGACGGCTGCGGCTGGGGTGCCGCAGTTTGCGCAGCGCCTGTACCTCAATCTGCCGGATCCGCTCCCGTGTCAGACCGTATTTCTTCCCAACCTGCTCCAGGGTCAGGCTACGCCCATCCTTGAGCCCGTAGCGCAGCTGCAGAATCTGTACCTCGCGCGGGTGCAGGGAGGTGAACACGTGGTCCAACTCTTCGCGCAGCAGGCTGTGGGATGCTGCCTCCGTCGGGGCCAGACACTGCTGATCCTCCACGAAATCGCCCAGGCTGCTCTCTTCATCCTCACCAACCGGCATCTCCAGAGACAGGGGATGTTGGGCGATGCGCATCATCCGCTGAACCTTGCGCGGGGTGGTTTCCAGTTCCTGGGCTAACTCACGGACGGAAGGTTCCCTGCCCAGGTCTTGAACCAGCCGGCGGGCCGTCCGGTTCAACTCGCCGATCCGTTCGGTCATGTGTACAGGCACCCGGATCGTGCGGGACTGATCGGCAATACAGCGAGTGATGGCCTGCCTGATCCACCACGTCGCGTAGGTGGAGAATTTGTACCCCAGGCGATGGTTGAACTTGTCAACGGCCCGCATCAGGCCGATGTTGCCTTCCTGGATCAAGTCGAGAAGGGGCAGGCCCCGGCCTTCGTATTTCTTGGCGATGCTTATGACAAGACGGTAGTTGCACTCAATTAGCTTACGGCGAGCGTTGCTCCCTTCACGGCGGACAGTCTCCAGGTGCTGGCATTGTTCAGGAGACAGCCGGCCCTTCTTTGCCACCAGGTGCTTGACCGCCTCTCGTCCCTGCTCCATCCGTTTGGCCAGTTGAATCTCCTCTTTGGCACTCAAAAGCGGGTGGTGGCAACTCTCCATGAGGTAGAGCCCAACGGTATCGTCAGGACTTAACTGGGCCAGGTCCAACACCAAACGGTCGTCGTCCTCTAAGCCGTTATCACCTGCCCCTGGAAGCGGCAGATACCACTCCGCCGTATCGCGGATCTCAACCCCCTCCTCTGCGAGGGCCTTGTAAAGATCATCCAACAGGTCAAAGATGTCTTCGATTTCCGGCAAAGCCTCCAGGAGATCGTCCTGGGTGATGTGGCCCTGCTGGGCTGCCTTGCTCGCGAGCTCGGCTACAAGGTCATTCAAGACCCCACTGTGCAACTCCATACAGCCCCCTTCTCGAACACAACGTTCTCTCTTTTTCAAAAACATGCCAGCCCCGGAGGTTGGTTCGGAGCTGGCGATTTCAACATTGAAGTGCTCTATGTTTTCCGCGGCGTTCCAAATGTTACAGTATACCACAATTTGAAGGTTTGTCAAATTCCCCGCCCCGGTTGGCCCAGACATTGACAGGGCCTTGGCCAACCGAGAGCAGTGCCCATGAGCGCCGCCGGCGCGCACCACCAAGGACGAAAATGGCGTGTGGAGGTTGCCAACTTTCCAAAAGTTGGCAACCTCCACAGGGGGATGAGGGGGTCCATCTATTTTCATAACAGAAATGTACACACCGCCGGGTTGCTCGCGGGTATCGCACGACGTGAAGCGGCCTCTGGTCAGGGCAGAGCCAAATCGTCCAAGCGAACGAGAAACAGAGGGACCAACATCTCTTCGGCGTGCAGGCCGCCGTGACGTCCGGCCAGCGTGGGTTCCTTGTCTTGGCCATACAGCATGTAGTCCTCGCGAGCCAACAACACGAGGTCTCCGGCACGGTCCTCGACATCCGGGGCCGCCGGCCCCTGGCCGAACAAGCCGCCCTGCAGGGCCTCGGCTGCCGGGACGGTCACGAAGGCGTGACCCAGTTCGTTGTCCAGGTAGGAGCGGACCTCGGTCAGGCGGCCGGGGCGCACGTACAGGTAGGCGGCACGCGGGTCGCCGCACGGCTGCACAACCAGGTTCCGCGCCAGTGCCGGGTGTTGGTCCAAGCGAATCACTCGCTCTGCCGGAACGCGAATCTGGCCGTGATCCGCCGTGATGAGCAGAAGCGTGCCCGCGCGGTCCACCGCAGACAGAGGGCGAAGGAACTCGTGCTCGATGGAGTATGCCAGGCTACGCATTTCGGCAACCCACTGCTCGCTGCCGGGGCCGTAGTGGTGCAGAATGGAATCCACGCCTCCCCAGTACGCTGTGAGGAACAGCCGTTCATCCCGGTGGTGCTGGAGCATCCGGCGCAGATTGACCCACAAATCGGAAGCGACCAGGTGGCCGGCCAGTTCATCCACGCCCTGGTAGAACATTTGTGAGAGCGGACTACCCAGGAAGGCACTGCGTATCAGAGTCCGGCTGGTGATTCCACAGGGAGCCAGCAGTTGGGCAGCCGTAGGAACGGCCAGGAACGACGCCGTTTGCAGGCCCCAGTCCAGGAGCACGCCAAGCCCTTCGTCATGGGCAGGACTGAAGAAAATCATGTTGGCTACCACGCCCCACTGCTTGAGGAACAGCTCGTAGCCGATCAGGCCGTGGGCAAGCGGTGGCCGGCCGGTCCAAAGACTGGACAGCGCGGCCGTCGTCGTCGATGGAAAGACCGACGTAATCGGCGCCAGCCTGCCCTGTTCGGCCAACCGAGCGAAGAGGGAATCGGGCGCGCCCTTCACCCATCGCTGAAGCTGGCGGTGGCCGACGGCGTCCAACACGATCATGACGACACGGCGCACTCCGGTGGAGAGATCGGCCCAGAGCCGGCGGTCCAGGGATCGCCAACCGGGCACTTCCGCTCCGAGCAGCGACGCCACGGTTGGGACGATGTTGGACAGGCATAGCCCGTCGTAGAACGGTAATACGAACTGCTGGTCTTGTCGCAAGGCTGGCGAATCGGGCAATGTGTTGTGGCGCAGCGTGTGTTCCAGGGCACGCGAAAGGGCATCCATGCGACTCAGCAGGCCTCTCTAGCAGAAACGAACGGGTGTATTGTTCCAGGCAGGAGGACAGTCTGCCGTCCTCCTGCCTGGAGAAAACGTCATAAGCATCGCGCGCTCACCGCTGGGCAAAGGCCTGCCTGCTCAGGCAGGCGGTCTCCTGACCGAGCAGGGCTCGGTCCGCCCCTGTCGAAAACGGTGCGCTCACAACCCGCCCAGGCTGAGAGAGCAGGGCGTGCGGTCGTCACGACGAGCCGCGCGAGACAGGATTGACAACGGGCTAGAGATCCACCGGTGGCAACCCCTTCAGCGCCTCGGTCACTTTTTCGGCCGGGTACTCGTAATCGCTCAGCGTGCCCTGGGTATAGGCGTCGTAGGCGCCGAGGTCGAAATGCCCATGACCGCTCAGGTTGAAGCAGATCGCCTTGCTCTCACCGATTTCCTTGCAGCGCAGGGCTTCATCCATCGCCGCCCTGATCGCATGGCCCGATTCGGGAGCCGGAATGATACCCTCTGTGCGCGCGAAGTTGATGGAGGCATCGAACACGGCGATTTGATGCACCGCTCGGGCCTCGATGATGCCGTTCTCGTACAGGGCCGAAACGATGGGGGACATCCCATGGTAGCGAAGCCCGCCGGCATGGATGGGCGCCGGTACGAAACCGTGGCCAAGGGTGTACATCTTGAACAGCGGCGTCGTCATGGCGGTGTCCCCGAAGTCGAAGGTGTAAGTTCCCTTGGTCAGGCTGGGTGCGGCAGCCGGCTCGACCGCCACGATGCGCACTTCTTTCCCGTCCACGACCTTGTCGCGCACGAACGGCAGCGCCAGGCCGGCGAAATTGCTCCCGCCGCCAATGCAGCCGATCACGACATCGGGATAATCGCCCACCAGCGCGAACTGCTTTTGTGCTTCCTCGCCGATGACGGTCTGGTGCAGTAGGACGTGGTTAAGGACGCTGCCCAGCGAGTAGCGGGTGTCGTCGCGCGTAGCCGCGTCCTCCGACGCCTCGCTGATGGCGACGCCGAGACTGCCCGGCGAGTCAGGATCGGCGGCCAGGATTTGGCGACCGGCATTGGTATCCTCACTGGGGCTGGGCACCACCGATGCGCCCCACGTCTCCATGAGCACGCGCCGGTATGGCTTTTGGTCGTAGCTCACCCTCACCATGTATACCTTGCATTCGATATCGAAGAGGTTGCAGGCAAACGACAGCGCGCTGCCCCATTGCCCCGCACCGGTCTCGGTGGCGATCCGCGCCACTCCCTCTTGCTTGTTGTAGTATGCCTGAGCCACGGCGGTGTTCGGCTTGTGGCTCCCTGGAGGACTGGTGCCCTCGTACTTGTAGTAGATTCGCGCAGGGGTGCCCAGTTCCTTCTCCCAACGAAAAGCGCGATACAACGGCGTAGGCCGCCACAAGCGGTATATGTCTCGCACGGCGTCAGGAATCCCGATGTAGCGTTCGGGAGAGACCTCCTGCATGATTAGACCCATAGGGAATAGGGGGGCTAGATCGTCCGGGCCAATGGGCTGTTTCGTTCCCGGGTGGATGACGGGCGGCAACTGAAAGGGTAGGTCGGCCGCCACGTTGTACCACTGCGTGGGAATCTCGCTCTCCGGCAACATGATCTTCGTATCACTCATTGGGTAATCTCCTCCATCATATCCTAGCGCGACCAGTGGCCGCAACCAAACGGCTCTGCAACACGTTCAAACGATCAAATGACCGTGGTCTACTCAGAGCCAACATTCTTGCGTCCGACGAAAACCCCGTAGGGCAACAAGCGCGGGAGGCTGCGTGCTGAAACGGCATTGAGGACGGTTGGCCATTCTCGGATGACTCACATCTGGGCAGATCCCTGATCGGTTCATTTCAGTTCATTTTCCCGCGCCCTCCTCTCGTTTATTGGACTGCTGACACATCGCGCCCCTACCTGCCATTAGCATCGCTATGCCCAGATCAGAATGACAGGCCGCTAAAACGGGATTGACAAAGCACTGGCAGAAAACAAAAAGCCCCCGTCCCAGCAGGACGAGGGCTTCACAAACGAAACACCCGCGGTGCCACCCGCATTAGGCCTCTCCTCCGTCCTTCCCAACTCCTGACAAGAGAAGAGTGCCTCACTCGTTTCTGGACACAGGGTAGCTCAGCTTGTACGGGCCACCCAATGCCCTCGACCAAGATAACGGTGGTCGCCCCCGGCAACCCCTACCCGCCGGCACTCGCCGTACCGGTTTCAGGGCGCGGCTCGCAGGTCCATTCGGCACATGCGCCAGGGTTGGGCTCTCACCGATCCCCAACTCGCTGTCCTTTTGCCGTTGTGCCTACTTTTCCCGTTCAAAGCCTTTTGATATCGCGTAAGCGTTCAGGGACTACCCCGGAAACATCTGCTTCACTCTCTATCTTGCCACGGATTACACAGATTTTCACGAAATTCTTGTTTTTCCGTGTTAATCCGTGGCAGATTCAGGAGACGCTGAACGGTTACGATATCGCCACTACCCTTATCTTACCCTGACTCACCGATTTTGTCAAGTGGTCGGATTCTAC
>CAZDTE010000120.1:0-9651 GCA_964508275.1 uncultured Ardenticatenales bacterium | reverse complement strand
TTGCGTCGGAAAGCCAATCGCAGGGGAACCGCCCGAACCAGTCACAAAGGACACAGTCAAACCGCAAGCACAACCGGGGCCGAAATGGTCGGGAATGTAGAGCAACCGCTGCCCTCGGCGATAGAAACTAAGGCATGGTTCATAAGTGAAGCGAACGCACCTTGACAATTGAATTGGTGAAGGTAGCCTCTTTGTCGTATAATTGGGGTCTAGAAACACCCGTCCCAATGAGCGAAAGGGGGCTACCTTCGATGCTATTGTACCACCAAACAGCGGCTCCCGCAACCCTGTGGCCGGAGCCCATAGAAACGACCTGGCAGATGCTACCCGGCAGAGGGAAGGTCGGCCTTCGCTGGAAGCGGCCCGACATCACCCTGTCTGACCGCTTGTTCATCGGCGCAGTGGCCAACATCCCGCGCCAGCAGCGACCCTGGGGCAGCATCACCTGGCTGGCCGATGTCTATGGCACCAGCCGCGAGACCCTCTACACGATTGGACGACAGGCGCGGGATGGGCCCTTGCCGCCTCCCCAGGAGACCCCGCTCCCCGCAGGTGCAGCAGCGCCGGGGGTGGAGCCAGCTTCATCTGCTGTGCCCACCATTGCGGTGACTGATAACCGCCTGAAGCGTACCATGCTGACCGCGCCCTGCCTGTCGGCAGGCAGGCCTTGCCCGGCGGCGTGACCCTGCGGCCCATGCAAGATGTGCTAGATGCGGCCTTCGACCAGAGCCGGGCGGTAGGCTTCCTGTCACAGTTGATCAACGAGAGCGGCCAGCGCGTCGGGAAGGTCCTGGATCAGGTCGACTTCTCTCCTTTGGGAGAGGTCATCCTGGCCCGCGACGAGACCTACTTCGGTGACTGGGCCTTTTTGCTCTCGGTGGAGCCGTGCAGTTAGGCTTTTCCAGAGAAAAAAACCTTCCAGAAAGGTATCACGAAGACTGTTAGAATTCGCGAAATGTCTTCCAACGAGGTGGAAAAGCCTCAGTCCCGTGTGGTACTTGCCATCGGCGCGGTTTTGACGTAGAATAGAGGCAGAAGTC
This sequence comes from uncultured Ardenticatenales bacterium, assembly GCA_964508275.1. GTDB lineage: Bacteria > Chloroflexota > Anaerolineae > Ardenticatenales > JAADHH01 > CAZDTE01. Next base: position 8,611 of record CAZDTE010000120.1, on the reverse strand, counting down.
ATGGAGAGGCGGGGCATACGAGCCCTGTCCGACATCGTGTTGCGTACCCTGCAATTCCACGCTCCACGCAATACGCAACACCGCAACACGTTTGTTTTCATTCTTGGTGGTGCGCACACAGTCGTGATGACCGCTGCTTTCGCAGAGACGAAGAGGACACGCACAATGCTTGCCAAACGAATTATCCCTTGTCTGGACGTGAAGGACGGGCGCGTGGTCAAGGGCGTAAACTTCGTCAACTTGCGCGACGCTGGCGATCCGGTCGAACAGGCGCAGGTGTACGACGCTGAACGGGCCGACGAGCTGGTCTTCCTTGACATCACCGCTTCGCACGAGCAGCGCGACATCGTGCGGGACATGGTGCGCCGCGTGGCCGATACCGTGTTCATCCCGTTCACGGTCGGGGGCGGCATCCGCACGGTGGAGGACATGCGCTCGATCCTGGCAGCCGGTGCGGACAAGATATCGATCAACAGCGCGGCGGTGAAGAACCCCGACTTGGTGGGCGAGGGAGCCAGGAGATTTGGCAGCCAGTGCGTCGTCGTCGCCATCGACGCGCGGCAGCGCGCTGCGACCGGCTGGGAAGTGTTCATCCACGGCGGTCGCATTCCGGTCGGGCGGGACGCGGTGGATTGGGCCCGTGAGGTGGAGGATCGCGGCGCGGGCGAAATCTTACTCACCAGCATGGACGGCGACGGTACGCAGGCCGGCTATGACATCGCACTCACCCGCGCCATTGCCGATGCCGTGTCCATTCCCGTCATCGCGTCGGGCGGCGCCGGGGAGCTGGAGCACTTCCACGACGCCCTGACCGCTGGTGGCGCGGACGCGGCGCTCGCCGCTTCACTTTTCCACTACCGTCAGCTTTCCATCGCCCAGGTCAAGGCGTTCCTGAGCGAGCGTGGTGTGCTTGTCCGTTGAGGCATCGCTTTCGCAACATCCGTTTGATGGCAGTTGCTTTCTGGGGCGGCTTCACAGCCCTGGGGGTGGAGTTGGCCGCGTCGCGGCTGCTCGCTCCGTTCTTCGGCACCTCGCTGATCGTGTGGGCCAATCTGATCGGCCTGATCCTGATCTACCTCTCCGCCGGTTATTTCCTGGGTGGCCGCTGGGCCGATCGCTCGCCGCGTGAGACGACGCTGTACAGCATCACGGCTTGGGCCGGCTTCACCATCGGATTGCTGCCGTTCGTGTCCCGGCCGGTGCTCCTGCTTTCGCTGCATGGCATGGAGAACCTGTCGGCCGGGCTGGTGTTGGGTTCATTTTTCGGAGCGGTGGTGCTGCTCGGCCCGCCGGTCTTCCTGCTAGGATGCGTTTCGCCGTTCGTCATCCGCCTGGGCGTGCGTGACGTGGCCGAAGCAGGCCGCGTTTCCGGTTGGGCCTACGCCCTGTCCACCTTGGGTAGCGTGCTGGGCACCTTTCTGACGGCGCTGGTCTTTGTTCCCAACATGGGCACCCGCCGGACGTTTTTCCTGTTGGCCTTCTCTCTGCTGGGGCTTTCTTTACTCGCCTTGGGCGCCGTCTCACGGCGGGGTGCGTTCGCGCACAGCGTCTTGCTCTTGCTGCTGGCCGGTCTGTTCCTCTGGACGGGACGTGAAGACATTAAACCAACCACAGGGTTGTTGTTCGAGAGTGAGTCGGCCTACCACTACATCCAGGTGGTCGGCCGGCCTGATGGCACGGTCGAGCTGATCTTGAATGAAGGGCAGGCCGTACACTCGGCGTACAATCCCGCGCGCAAGCTGACGCAGGATGCGTGGGACTACTTCTTGCTGGCGCCGTTTTTCAATCGCGTGCCCTTCGGCAAGGGGAGCGTGCAGCGCCTGGCCGTGATTGGGCTGGCGGCCGGCACGGTCTCGCGCGAGTACACAGCCGTCTACGGGCCGCTGGCGATTGCCGGCGTGGAAATTGACCGCGACATTGTGGAGGCGGGCCGCCGCTACTTCGCCATGAACGAGCCGAACCTGCAGGTGACGGTGCAAGACGGTCGTGTGTTCCTGGAGACGACAGGCGAGCGCTACGACGTCGTCGCCATTGATGCGTATCGCCAGCCTTACATCCCATTTCACCTGACTACGGTCGAATTCTTCGAGTTGGTTCGCGATCACCTGACCGACGAAGGCGTTGTCGCCATCAACGCCGGCCGCACAGGCACCGATTACCGGCTGGTCGACTCGCTGGCGGCGACGATGGCGCGGGTGTTCCCCAGCGTGTACGTGATGGACGCGCCGGAGGCGTTCAACAGCCTGGTGGTGGCCACCCGTGCGCCGACCACGCTGGCCGATTACCGGGCAAACGTCGCCGCGTTGGCCGACCCGGACTTGCGCGGGATCGCGGCGCGCATCGCCGCGCACGTGCGGGTCGCGCCGCGCGCCGGTGTGGCCTTCACCGACGATCGCGCGCCGGTCGAGCAACTCACCCACAGCATCGCCTTCGATTTCCTGACCGGCAGGAGATAGGTGTTAGCGCAAGCCCGTTCTCTTCTTCACCAGCTTGCGGTCGCTTCGTGCCTCGCGCAGGCCGTGCAGGAACTCCACCTCCTGGCTGAAGTGCTTGTTCAGCGGGTGGTTTGGGTCGGTGGGCAGGTCGGTGCCTTCGTCCCAGGCCAGCACAGACAGCACGGCGTGAGCCGCGGCCACGGCAGCGAAAATGCGTCGCGTGCCCGTCATCGGCCCATAAACCATCCAGTCGCTCCACAGCACGGTTGAGAGTGCGTGTAGGCCGGCATCCATGCCCTGGAAGGCGGCCCCTCCCCATTGCTCCAGGCAGGCACGCCACATGTACGAGCCGTTGGCCGGCGCATTGCCGGCCGGTAGCCCGAACTCTTCCTTCACCAGACGGTTGGCCAGCAACGAGAAACCCTGGGTCGGCAGGTTCATCGTCGTCGTGTCCACGAGGATGGACTGGAACCCGGCGGGTTCCACCGCCTGCAAGATTCCGCGCAGCGATTTCAGCCGGCCGGTCGCCCGCTTGTCCTCGGCGTCAAATGGCTGCAGGATCACCGACTTGATGCCCAATTCCTTCAGCTCCGCCACCTGGTCGGGGATGTCTGGGTCCCAAGCGGTGATACTGTTGTAGTTGAAGCGGTCTTGCAGGCCCAGTTCGGCCACGTAGCGAGCGGCTTCGCGGCGGGCCTTCTCGGTCCAAGTGTCGATGCCGAACGGGAGCCGGTCTGTCACTGTGAGGAACCAATCGGTGTAGGCCTTCATCTCGTCGGCGCTGGGCGCGACCAGACCCACCAGCGCAGGGATACCGGTCTGCTCAGAAAGCTCTTCCAGCTCCTTGATGCGGTCCGCGGCCTTGACCTTGTCCCAGCGCGGTGGCTTGCGGCTCTCCAGCAATCTGTCCTTGGACTGGAACATGTTGGCGATCAAGAGCGGTGGGCGTTCGCCGGGCTGGCCCCCCACTTGAAAATCCCAAAGCTTCATCACCTTCTGCGGCGTTTCAAATCGAAAGAGACCCATGCAGCTCACTCCTCTCGTAGGCTGGCGTTGCAAGACGCTGATCGGCAGGGACGTATTATACCCAAAGTGTCTTCATCTGGCAAGTTTGCCGGGAAGTTGGGCCGTACGCCAAAGCTTTGTGCTTGAGGGAACCATCTCGTCCGGCGAGCGAGCGGACGGTTGTTCGCGCCGCACGGAGGATGCTCGGCTGCAAGCCGCCGGCCGCAATCAAGCGACCGGTGCCCGCCCGCGCGATTCTTCCGGATCGCGCATGGTCAGTAGCGAAACCCCCACGCCGTAGGTGACGAAATCCTTTTCCGGCGTCACCTCGATGATGGCGAACGGAGCGCTTGTCTCTGGCGTGACCTCCATGCCTCGAAACAGCGCACGAACCGTTTCGTCGGCCACGTCCGCAGGCTCCAGCACTCTGGCCACGCCGGAAAACGTGATGGTGGCCGGCGGGATCTTTATCGGGATAAACGGTATCTGCTTGGCAATAGGAATCGTTACCGAAATGTGTGGGTTCGTGGCCAGGTGGCGTGTCTTCCAGGCTGATTTCGTGGAGGCGATGAACAACTGGCGATGGCGCACGATGTACACGACCCCGGCCGTGCGCGGTTCGTTGTGTGCTGTCACCATCCCGATGACGGCGAAGATCTGTTTTTCGATTTCCTTCCACACCTGGGCCGAATTCAGTTTGGCCATGGCTCCTCCTTCCCGCCCCTACGGGGCCTGGGAACTTGTTCAGGCAACGGTGTTTGCACGCCCGCCGTTTTGCGCCTGCCCAATCACTCGCGATGGTGACACCCCATGCTCCTCTTGTTCTCCCAGGCGGCGGCGGTGACGATGATGCTCGCCTGCACGGCGTTGCGCAGGCCGATCAGCGCGTCGGTGAGGCGGGTCACCCGGTAGAAACGCTCGATCTCGGTGCGCAGGTTGTGCAGCTCGTGCACGGCCCGTTCCAGACGGCGGGTGGTACGCACGAGGCCGACGTAGTTCCACATGATGTGCTTGATCGAGCTCATGTCCTGGCTGATGAGGGCCGGGTCCGGCTCCTCTTGCCCCAAGTCGTGCCAGGGAGGGATGTCGGCGGGGTCATGAGCGGGCGTGATTGCCAGGGTTTCGTGAGCGTGCTGCGCTGCCCGGTGTCCCCACACCAGGCCCTCCAACAGCGATGTGCTGGCCAACCGGTTGGCGCCGTGTACGCCGGTGCAGGAGACCTCGCCGGCCGCATAGAGGTGATTGATTGTTGTCCGTCCCCACTCGTCGCACCACACGCCGCCGCAGGCGTAGTGAGCTGCCGGCACGACCGGGACCAGATCACGGGTGATGTCCACACCGTAGGCCAGGCAATCCTCGTGTATGTTGGGGAAATGTTCCATGATTCTTTCCTTCGGTATGTACGACGCCAGGTCCAGATACACGTTCCGAACATCGCGGCTCAGCATTTCCCGGTGGATGCTGCGGGCGACGACGTCCCGCGGGGCCAAGTCTTTCCACTCCGGATCGTATTCTTGCATGAACGGCTCGCCGCCCACGTGAACCAGTCGCGCTCCCTCGCCGCGCACCGCCTCGGAGATGAGGAAGTTAGGGGCGTTGCGGTGGAAAAATGTCGTGGGGTGGAACTGGATGAACTCGTTGTTAATGACCCGTGCCCCCGCCCGATAGGCCATCGCCAGGCCGTCGCCCCGCGCACCCGGTGGGTTGGCGGTGCGCAGGTAGATCTGGCCCAGGCCGCCCGTGGCCAGTATCGTCTTGCGTGCCAGGCAGCGGATGACGCGGCCTGTATCCTGGTCGAGTACGTACGCGCCGACACAGGATCGGGGTTCGTAGACGACCAGCCGGTTGAGCGCGTGATGTGACGGGGTCAACAAATCCACCGCCGTGTGACCGGTGAGCAAAGTGACATTGGGGCGGGATTGAAGGGCCCGGATCAGCATGACTTCGATGGCCCGGCCGGTAGCGTCCGCGGCGTGTACGATGCGCGGGATCGTGTGTCCGCCTTCCCGGGCCAGTGACAGGTCGCCTTCGGCTGTGTGGTCGAATGGCACGTCCACCTTCTCGACCAGGATTTCTTTCACCAGCTTGGGACCCTGCTCAGCGAGGATGGCGACCGCCTTCGGGTTGCAGTGACCGGCGCCGGCGCGGAGGATGTCGGTCGTCAGCAGCTCCGGCGAATCGTTGACTCCCTGGTGGACGATCCCGCCTTGGGCGTAGAGCGTGTTCGATTCTGCCGGTTCGCGGGCGCGGGTGACGACCGTAACCGAGATGCCGGCGCCGGCGAGTTGCAGTGCAGCCACGCTGCCCGCAATCCCGCATCCGATGACCAGAACTTCACTCTCCAGCAAATCGCTCATGCCATGCTCACCCGATCGCAATCATCCGCTCCACCGACCGCGCGGCTCGAACCCGAATTTCCTCCGGCACCTCGATCACGTACCGCAGATGCTTCAACGCGTTCAGCGTGTCTTCCATGGTGATCTCATTCATGTGCGGGCACCGGACGCTGCAAAGACGCAGCATCTCTTTGTCTGGGTTGGCGGCAGCGACGTTGTCGCCCATGGCACACTCGGTTAGCAGCAGATAGCGAGGCGCAGCGGTCTGCTCAACGTGTTCTATCATCGCCGATGTGCTGCCGGAGAAGTCGGAAGCGGCAACGACTTCGGGGCTGCACTCCGGATGGGCAAGGATCACTACATCCGGAAACTGGGCGCGCACGTCGGCGATGTCCTCAGTCGTGAACTTCTCGTGGACCTCGCATCTGCCGTGCCAGCCGATGATCTGGTAGTTCAAGTCCGTGCCGAATTCAAAACCGGTCTTCGGGGTCCGTGCCGGAAAGATGATCTCTTTCCCAGTTTCCAGAGCCACGTTCTTGGCCAGGTACTCATCGGGGATGAATATCACCGTGTCGCTGTTCAAGGACTCCAGCACGGCGGCGGCATTGCTCGACGTGCAGCAAATATCCACCTCAGCTTTCACGTCGGCGTAGGTGTTGACGTAGGCGACGATCGGCACGCCGGGGAATTGCTCGCGCAGGTTCCGCACATCCTCGGCTGTGATACTTTCCGCCAGGGAGCAACCCGCCTTTTCCGCTGGCAGCAGGATGGTTTTATCGGGATTGAGCAGCTTTGCCGTCTCGGCCATGAACCGCACGCCGCAAAACACGATGATGTCCTTGTCCGTCTCCGCTGCCTTCCGGCTGAGTGCCAACGAGTCGCCGACATAATCGGGGATGGAGTAGAACAATGCCGGCTCCATGTAGTTATGCCCCAAGATCACGGCGTTGCGCTCTTCTTTGAGACGGTTGATCTCGTAGGCCAGCTCGGCTTTGATTTGCAGTTCGAAGTCGGGAACAACGTCACTGAGCTTGGCTTTCATCTCCCGATAGACATGATCTACTGACATTATCCCAACCCTCTCCAATTGTCTAACATGCGTTTCGACAGCCAATTGCCAATGGCCTCGTTCACCGTCGCCATCCTGGTCACAGCTCGAGGCTGATGTCCAATGCCTGGACGGAGTGGGTGAGTTGCCCCACAGAGACGCAATCCACGCCGGTGGCAGCGATGTCGGCGACGTTCTCCAGGGTCACGTTGCCCGATGCTTCCAGCGGTGTGCGCCTGCCGGTGAGGCGCACAGCTTCGCGCATCTCGGCCGGGCTCATGTTGTCCAGCATGATGCGGTCCACGTTCAGTTCCAGAGCTTCCCGCAACTCGTCCAGAGTCTTGACCTCGACCTCGATTGCCCGACGCCGCTCGTCTTGTGCTCGAACTCGTGCCACCGCTTCGGAGATACTGCCCACAGCGGCGATGTGATTGTCCTTGATGAGCACCATGTCGTACAGGCCGAAGCGGTGATTCAGCCCGCCTCCGAGCCGCACGGCCCATTTGTCGAAGGGGCGCAGGCCGGGGGCCGTCTTGCGCGTGTCCAGGATGACGGCGGACGTGCCCTGCACGGCCTTCACGAAGCGGTGGGTGAGAGTGGCAATGCCCGACATGCGCTGCAGGAAGTTGAGGGCTACTCGCTCGCCGCTCAGCAGCGCCCGCCCAGGCCCGCTGACCTCGGCGATCACTCTGCCGACGCCCACCTGCTTTCCGTCGGTGACGTGGGCCGTGAACTGCACCCGCTCATCCACCAGCAAGAGGGCCTGCTTGGCCACCTCCAGCCCGGCGATCACCCCGGCCTCTTTGGCAACGAACTGCCCTTCGGCCGTCACGGCCGGTGGTACGGTGCAGCGCGTGGTCACGTCCCCGTCGCCGATGTCTTCGTTGAGGGCACGCTGGATGATGGGTGTTAGCTGAGTGATTATGCTGTCCAAGCGATCAACCGCCAGAGCGAAACTGCACGATCCGTGCGAAACTGTCCACCTGCAGCGACGCGCCGCCGACGAGGGCCCCATCAATGTCAGGTTGTGCCATCAGGGTGTCCACGTTCGTGGGCTTTACGCTGCCGCCGTACTGGATGCGGAGCGAATCGGCAACGGAGGCGCCGTGGAGATCGGCGACGTGGTCCCGGATGGTCGCGTGCATGGCCTGAGCGTCGGCGGGAGTGGCCGTACGGCCGGTGCCGATGGCCCAAATCGGTTCGTAGGCAATCGCCAGGCCGGCGACGGCGTCCCCGGAAAAGCCTTCCAGGCAAGCGCGCACCTGCGCTGCTACCACGTCCTCTGCCTGACCGGATTCGCGCTGCTCGAGCGATTCCCCGACGCAGATGACCGGCGTCAGGTCGTTTTCCAATGCGATACGGGCCTTGCGGTTGATGAACTCGTTGCTCTCGCGGAAGTACTGGCGGCGCTCGCTGTGCCCAACGATGACGTAGCGGCAGCCCGCGTCCTTGAGCATGGCGGGCGACGTCTCGCCAGTGTAGGCCCCTTCGTCAGCCGGATACAGGTTCTGGCCGCCCAGGCTGACCGGTGCGTTGGCGTTGCGGATCATGCGTCCCATCCCGCGCAGTGCGATGTACGGCGGACAGATCAGCACCTCGCGGCCCTCAACATTTCCCACCTCGGCGATGAAGCGGTCTAGGAAATGAAATGCCTCGGTGGCAGTTTTGAACATTTTCCAGTTTGCAGCCATCAGGGGCGTGCGCATTGGCTTGACTCCTTTCTGATGTATCTTCTCAATATTTCGGGGTGAGCAGGACGTCAAGCCCCCCTAACCTGAGGTTAGGCC
>CAZDTE010000119.1:0-9671 GCA_964508275.1 uncultured Ardenticatenales bacterium | reverse complement strand
GGAAAAAACAAGAAATTCGTGAAAATTCGTGTAATCCGTGGCAGAAAAGAGCTTGAGGCAGGTGTCTCCAGGGTAACCCCTGAACGCTTACACTTCGAGAACAAAGTGTCGGGCGTCGAGTGTCCTGTATCACGTGGTGCGCAGTGCGTAATGCGTGTCACGTTTGCACGTTGGAAGGTTCGCACGTTTCGCGTCTTCCTGTTTCACGCCATCCAGCATTCATCATTTCAGAGTTGCTCCACGCTCACCGCCCCAAGTGTCGACTACCATCCGTCACTCCAGGTTCCAATCACGCAGCGCCTGAACCAGTGGCTCGTCGGTCATGTCCATGTGCAGGGGCGTGACGGACACGTACCCATTGGCCAGGGCCCAGATGTCGGTCCCCTCGATGCTCGCGTCGCCGGACGGCATCTTCCCGCCGATCCAGTAGTAGGACCGGCCACGAGGGTCTTCGCGGATCACCAACTCGTCGCGGTAGAACCGCCGGCCCAGGCGCGTAACCCGGACACCCTTGATTTCGGACGGCGGGAGCGCGGGCGCGTTGACGTTCAGGAACGTGTTGGGCGGAAGACCGTGTTCGAGCACCTGCGCGGCAACGCGGGCGGCATACGTTGCCGCCGAACCGTACTCCTCGCGGTCGAAACTGGCCAGCGAGACGGCGATGGCCGGCAGGCCAAAGACTACGCCCTCCATCGCTCCGGCAACGGTGCCGGAGTACGTAATGTCGTGGCCCACGTTCTCGCCCTTGTTGATGCCGGACACGATCAGGTCGGGCCGGCGGTCGAGGACACCGAGCAACGCCAGGGCCACGCAATCGGAAGGCGCGCCGCTGCTTGTGTAGGCCAGATGGCCGTCCTGCAGCTCGCAGCGGTCCACCCGCAGCGGCTTGTGCAACGTTTTCGTGTGGCCGGCCGCGGACCAATTGTGGTCCGGCGCGAATACGATCACCTCGCCCAGCCGCTCAAGCCCTTGTTTCAGGGCCAGGATGCCGGGCGATTCCACGCCATCGTCGTTGGTAATCAGAATGTGCGGTTTTGTCATGACCGTTCTCCTCCCGAACGTCCTCCCCTGCCGGCTCGTTGCCGCTCGTCCTCTTCATCAGCCGGGGTGATAGATATCTTCGTCCCTTCGCCACAGCGCGGTCGGCCCCTCCTGGGGCTCGCGCTTGTGAGTCAACTGGATGCGAACCTTGTCGCTTTCTGTGCGATTGCCGGCCTTGTCGTAGGAGACCACATGAATGAAGTGTGTCTCGGTGTAGCCGCCTGTGTCGGAGATGATGGTCCTGCCATCGGCGAACTGCTGTACGAGACGACCGCCAGGCTCCTCGGTGACTTGCGAGATGATCACGTCCACCGGTTGGATGGACCCGTCTGGATTGGTGATCATTCTGGTCTCCACCACCGGCGGGCCCGGCACTAGCACCGTGTCTGACATGACGATGGTCCAGCGCCGGTTGAAGGGAGCCACCGTACTCTCCGCGTATTTCACGTCATCAACGAAGAAATCCACCCGGTCCATCGAGACATTGTCCACGGCATCGGCCTGCACATTCACCCACTCGGCGTCTTCCATCACGTAGATCGCATCGGGCAACGGGTGGGCGATCTCTACCGTAGGGGAGATATTGTCCACCGTGACCAGGACAGTGGAGCGTTCGTAGGTCTGATTATGTTTGACAGCGGTGAGTTGCAGGGTGTAGAGACCGGAAAGTCCGCGCACGTCCCAGAACTCCAGCGGGGCGTTGTCCACCTGGTTGAAGTGATCACCGCCGATCTGCGTCCAGTCGGTCGGGTCGAGGCCAGTCCCGAATTCCAGGCGATACAATTGGAAGTCCGGAGGGTTGGCGCTGCCGACGATGGGCACAACATCGCGAACGTAGGAATATGGCGGTGGGCTACTGATGGCCACGGGGCCGGCGGCCACCGGCGGGCCGTAGGTGTCGTCGTACGTTGCTGGTGGGGTCGGTAGATTGTTTTCGCGCACCCAGTCGGCCGCCTCTGATGGATAGATAGTGAACACCTGTGTTTCCACCTGCTCCGGCGGACAATAAACCGTGGCCAGCTTGCCGGACGGTTTGCAGATACGGAAAACCTGGTGCAGGTTGTCCTCTATCTGAGGCTCTGTGCCCTGGATGAAGGTCTCGGTACGGCGCTGGGGGCAGTATTCTGTCGGGATCAGGCCCGAATCGGCACATACCTCCACCTGCACCAGCCCCACGGGGGCCGAGAATCCCACCACCGGCAGCGGCTCAAAGATGGACTCCATCAGATTGTGCCAGATCGGCGCGGCCCCTTTGGAGCCTGGGATGTGCTCCATCGGCTTGTTGTCGCTGTTGCCTACCCACACGCCAACGGTGACTTGAGGGGTATAGCCGATGGTCCACGCGTCGCGGTAGTCGTTGGTCGTGCCGGTTTTGGCCGCGGCCGGTCGATCCAGTTGCAGCTTGTTGTGCATCCCAAAGCCAGGGAGGCGGGCCTGGTTGTCCGAAAGCACGCTGGTGATCAGGTATGCCAGTTGGGGGCTTAGCACCTCGCGGCTTTCGGGTTGGGCCTGATAGATGACCTGCCCCGCCGCATCTTCGATCCGCTCGATGGCGATGGGGTCCAACTCTCGGTAGCCGGGCCGCCGGTCTTCGGCCGGCACCGGTTGTCCGACCATGAAGCCACCGTTCGCAAACACGCTGTACGCGAACGTCATGTCCAGCAAACGGACCTCGCCACCGCCAAGGGTGAGGCTCAGACCGTAATCGTCGCGGGGTAACGTGTTGATCCCCAGACGATGGGCCGTGTTCAGAACGTTGCGGACGCCGGCCAGCTGCATCACTTTTACGGCCGGGATGTTGTACGAATTGGCCAGCGCCGAGCGCAATAACTGCGGGCCATGATACCGGCGGTCGTAATTCTCCGGCACGTACGGCGGGTTCGGGCTATCGTCAAACACAGTGCGTACGTCCCACACCATCGTGGCCAGCGTGTAGCCTTGGGAAAGGGCAGTGACGTAGGTGAAAGGCTTGAACGACGATCCGGGCTGGCGTGAGGACAAGGCCACATTCACCTCGCCATCAATCGAGTCGTCAAAATAATCCAGGCTGCCCATCATCGTGCGAATCTTCCCGGTAGCCGGTTCTAGCACAACCACCGCCGCGTTCGAAACGCTGGGCTCGAACTCCTCCGGATCATTCGCCTTCTCGCGTTCTTCCTCCTGCAGGGCCCGAACGTGGGCGCGGGCCTCCTCCTGAGCGTTGCGATACAGGTCGATATCCAGAGCTGTGATGACCTTGAGTCCCCCGTGGTAGACCATGTCGCGGCCATACTTGCGCTCCAGTTCCTTCCACACGTAGAAAACGAAATGGGGAGCCACGATGTCGAATCGGCGAGGCGGTGCCAGGTGTTCCACGACCGGCTCCCGCTTCGCTGCCTCTGCCTTGGCCGGCGTGATGTATCCCGCCGCCACCATAGCATCCAGCACGATGTGCTGCCGATTCTGGGCCGATTCTGGGTTCGTGATCGGATCGTACAGAGCCGGTGCTTGCGGAAGCGCTGCTAACATCGCGCTTTCGGCCAGAGTGAGTTGGTCAACCGACTTGTTGAAGTAGGTTTGGGCAGCTGCTTCCACTCCGTATGCCAGACGTCCGTAGTTGTTGGAGTTCAGGTACCATTCCAGGATCTGATCCTTCGAGTACCGGCGCGAGATCTCCATCGAAAGGATGACCTCTCTGATCTTCCGCTCGTAACTTTTGACGTAGCGCTCCTCAGGTTCGATCAGGAAGTTCTTGATCACTTGCTGGGTGATGGAGCTGCCCCCTTGCTGAATCTCGCCGTAGCGGAAGTTCGTGTAGGCTGCCCGAACCATTCCGCGTATGTTCACACCTGGATTCTGATAGAACGTGCGATCCTCCATCGCGATCGTGGCTTCCCGGAGGTGCAAGGGGATCTTATCAAGCGGGACAACCGTGCGGTTGCCGCCCTGCGGGTCATAAATCTCGTACAACAAGTGTTGACCGGTCCGATCGTACAGACGCGTCGTCTTGAACGTTTGCTTGGTCTGAGCCACGATGGAGTCCGGGTCCGGCAAGCGGTCTCCGTACACCTGCGCAGCGAACAGGCTGACCACCTGGCCGATCATTCCCTCAACCACCTTGACCATCGGCGGTGGCAGCTGGTCCATCAGGTACATCGCTCCCACCGCGCCACCTGCTGTGGGCACGGCGACCAACACGAGACTGACCACGAGAAAGGCGAGAAGAATCCGGGTCCACCAGGGCATTGTAGGGCCGCGCTCCCTGCGCCGTCGCCGCCGGTGTACCACAGCAATCAACGCACTATTCTTCATCCAACACTCTCCGTTCCCTTTTCCCGTCCCACGCAGCGTATGGTAGTCACAGTCATAGAGCTCAATGACGCCCGGATGATCACCTACTCCCGGCAACGGTCTTACACATCGTATGGTAGCAGAAAGCGTCCAAAATGGCAAGCCGGTGGCCAAAGTCCGCGCTGGTCACACCGGTCACCCGTGACAAGCGCCGCAGTCCCGATTCGGCATCCATCAAAAACGCAGTGAATCGCACAGGGCGTGGGGCGTAGCCCGCACAGGACGCAGCCCGTGAATCCCCATTCGCGAGCAAGCCCAAGAGTACAGCGCAAAAGTGTGGATCAACGTAGGGTGACTGGAGTAGAGGCGAGGCATTCCTGCAGACCCCTGAGAGGGACAAACCCTTTGGCTCTGCCCCCCCCCCCCACAGGGAAGACCCCACCTGGAGGGGAATGCCTCGCCCTTACAACCGTGCAGGACAGCGCCGACAACTCCCCACAGTTTTGCGTCATACCCCAAGCCTAACGCGCCTTGGCCTTCCGTACGTTCTATGGTATAATGAGTCTTGCCATGAGTCTGGGAGATCAATCCTGCCCCCGCGTCGGCCTGAACGCTCACTTGCTCGGTGGGGAAGGTAGTTACCGGGGAGCCGGCATCCACAGCTACATCTATCACCTGCTTCATCACTTGCCGCAGGCGGATGCCCAAATTGCCTATACGGTGTTCATGGGACGGTTCCGTGATGACGACCTCCCAGGGTTATGCCTTTGCCGTTCTGTACTGCCAACGGAGTTTCCGTGGATGCGGATTCTATGGGAACAAGCGGTTCAACCCTGGATGCTACACCGTTATCAGATTGAACTAGCGCACGGATTGGCCTACGCGCTCCCTCTCGTCGTCGCCTGCCCGACGATCGTGACGGTCTATGACCTGGCGTTCTTCCGGCTGCCCGGCTACTTTCGCCCGTGGAATCGCCTGTACTTGAAGGCCGCGACCCGTCTCTCCACACAGCGCGCCGCCCAGGTGATCGCCATTTCCCAAAACACCAAGCAAGAGTTAGTTCAGATTCTGGGTATCCCTGCCGAAAAGATATGGGTGATTCCTCCCGGAACAGATCCTCGGTTCCGGCCCATTGACGATTCGGGAGCGATAGCGGCTTTTCGCCACCGTCGAGGATTGCCCAAAAATATGATCTTTTACCTGGGGACACTCGAGCCACGAAAGAACCTGGTGAGCCTGCTGCGGGCCTATGCGCTGTTGAGGGAGATGAAACCGGCGCCCCCTACCCTGGTGCTAGGTGGGGCCAAAGGCTGGTACTACGAGGAGATATTCGCTACAATTGAACGGTTCGGCCTGGCCGACAACGTCCGCTTGCCGGGGTACATTCCGGGGGACGAACTGGTCTGGTGGTACAACGCGGCCGACTGCTTCGTCTATCCCTCTTTCTATGAAGGGTTTGGCTTACCGGTCGTAGAGGCCATGGCGTGCGGAACGCCTGTGGTGACCTCCAACACGGCTTCTCTGCCGGAAGTCGTCGGGAGCGCCGGCCTGACAGTACCGCCTGAAGACGTCGAGAAGCTGGCGAACGCCATGTCCACTGCGCTGTACGATACATCCGTGCGGGAAAAGGCACACCACTTGGGTATCCAACAGGCGGCGCTCTTCTCGTGGCCCAGGACCGCCGCCCAAACAGCGAAACTGTACCGCAAGGTGCTGGGTCTGGGGGATGGCGCATGAACAGACCAGCGTCCTCGGCCATCCACGAGGCCCCAGGGGTTCATGACGAGCGAGCCGGGATCGAGTCCTCGTCGGCGGTTTCCCAACCATCGCGCCGGCGAGGCACCAAGACGACTCCACTTTCCCAGCGCTGGTGGACTGCCGTGGTCGTTGTCGTGGATGCGTTCCTGATCAACTTCGCCTTTCGCATTTCCTACTGGCTACGGTACGAACGGGAATGGATCCGCGCCGTTGACGAAGCGAACTTTGTCGCTTATGGGCGATACGTCCCCTGGGCATTGCTACTCACGGCGATCATTCTGTTCTCCTTCAAAATGGGCGGCGTATACAGCTTTTCTGCTCGCCGTTCTTGGCTGGACAGCATCTACCCGATTATTAGCGGTACCGCTGCTGGCATCGGCTCGATGATCTTCCTCTTCTTCCTGTACCCGTCCTATTTCTATTCACGCCTGATCTTTGCTTACGCCGCCGTGTTGATCGTCCTCTTGCTCTCGATGGCTCGCCTGGCGGAATCGATCGTGTTGGGGCGCTTGCGAGCACGTGGTGTCGGGATTCGTCGCGTCCTGATTGTCGGCGTGGGCGAGATCGGGCGCACGATTATGCGCCACATCGTTGCGCGCCGGGAGCTTGGATTCGAGGTGGTTGGCTTTGTGGATGACGACCCCGGAAAAATCGCCACCGATCTGGGTCGCTTCAAAGCGTTGGGCACGATTCCCGCGTTGCCCTCGCTGATACAGGATCTGGACGTAGATGAGGTGATTGTCGCCCTGCCTTGGATGCATCATCGCAAGATCACGGACATCGTAAGCCATTGTTTGCAAGAAGACGTGCGTGCGCTTGTCGTTCCCGACCTTTTCCAAATGAGCCTCAGCCGCGTATACATGGAGGATTTGCAAGGTATCCCTATGCTGGGCATCCGCGAGCCTTCATTGCGCGGATGGAACCTCGTGCTCAAGCGCGTTGCAGACGTGGTACTCGCTTCGTTCCTGCTGTTCGTCCTTGCCCCACTTCTCTTTCTGATCGCCCTGGCAATCTACCTGGAGTCGCCGGGCGGTGCCCTCTTCAGACAGCGGCGAGTGGGACGCAATGGCGAGGTGTTCCTGGTCTACAAGTTCCGATCCATGGTCGCGGGAGCGGAGGAAGAAAGACAGAAGTTGACTTCCATGAACGAAGCGGACGGCCCGCTCTTCAAGATTCGCCAGGATCCTCGTCGCACGCGCATCGGTCGCCTGCTTCGCCGGTTCAGCCTGGATGAGATGCCTCAGCTCTACAACGTATTGCGTGGTGAGATGAGCCTGGTGGGGCCGCGTCCGGCGCTGCCGGAAGAGGTCGCGCGCTACGAATCTTGGCACCACAAGCGCCTGGAGGTTTCACCCGGCCTTACCGGGCTCTGGCAAATTTCCGGCCGCAGCGAGCTTTCTTTCGAGGAGATGTGCCTGCTTGACATCTACTACGTGGAGCAGTGGACGCCGTCGCTGGACCTGCTGATTCTGCTCAAGACGATCCCGGCGGTGATCTTTGGGCACGGAGCCTACTGAGCGCGGCTTTGAATACAATGTGTCACGTGACAGGTGTCAGGTGTCACGTATTGTCTGTTGCGTGTTGCGTATTGCGTTGGCCCGCTGACAATTGACCGTTGCTCCCCGTTTTCATGCTTGCTAGAGCAACTCGTCCTCCAGCTCTTCGAGAGTAACCAGTCCCTTGCGCAGTGCGTAGAGGGCTGCCTGCGTACGGTTGTTCAGATGGAGTTTCTGGAAGACCACGTACAACTGGTTCTTCACCGTCTTGGCAGCCAGGTGCAGTTGGTCGGCAATCTCTCGATTCGATAGCCCCTGCGCGACCAGTCGCAGAATCTCGGTCTCTCGTTCGGTCAGGCTGGCCAGTCCTGTGACCTGACGATGTGATCCAGAGGACATGCGACGGAATTCCTCCAGCACCTTCTGGGCGAGCTCGGGTTCCAGAACCGCTTCTCCCCGCACCGCAGACCGGAGGGCCTGGATCAAATCTTGCGAATCGGAGTCCTTCAGGAAGTACCCTTTTGCTCCCGCCTTTATGGCCTCGAAAATGTATTCATCCTGGCGGTGCATGGAGAGCATGATGATGACCGGATGATGCTCGTCTTCTGCCTCCATGATGCGCTTTGTGGCACGCACTCCATCCAGTTTGGGCATGTTGATGTCCATCAACACGATGTCTGGTTTCAGTGCCCCAGCCATCTCCACGGCTTCCTCGCCGTTTCGCGCCTCGCCGATCACTTGGATGCCCGGTTGTGAATCCATAATCTGATGCACACCTTGACGGAACATCGTGTGGTCATCTGCCAATAGCACTCTGATTTCTGCCATAACAGATCTCCTTGCCAGGTAACCCGATCAGCCTGCTCAAGTATACCTGTTTTTCTCCCCCTTGGCAAACGGCCGCCGCGCACGATGGGCCGCAGGCCCATTCCTAATGAGGACCGGCGACCTGGAGCCTGCGGGTCGGCCGCCTCTAGCCAAGGGAGGCCGGAAGGAGTATGATATGAGTGCGGACGCACCGAAGAGTGAGAAAGAATGAGACAATCAGCGATCCGGCCTCCCTTGGTAGAAGAGGATGTTGATCGCAGCTTCATGGCCACGATGCGGGAATACCGGCGTACGTTGCCGAAGGGGCTGCGGCAACCTCTGTTTTCGTTGCGCCATCGCTTGCTGAAGCGGCAGTGCGAGTTGACCCCTGCCCAGCAGATGGACGTGGCGGACATCCTCTGGCAACATCGCGGCACGGCGTTGGAAGAGGGATACTACATGAAAGAGGAACTCAAGGCACTGCTGCACAGTCGCAGCCGCGCAGAGATGGACGCCCGGTACGCCCAAGTGGTTTCGCGGTGGAAGGGATCTTCGATGGCCAACACTGCTCTGCCTGACGTTGTGATGAAGAAACCGGGAGAAGTAGCCATCAGCTGGCAGCGAGCACCTCAAATTCGGCTTTCTCGATAGTCTCTACTTCTACAAGGCGCTTGGCCAGGGCGTTCAGTTTGTCTCTGTGGGCTTCCAGCGTCTCCATCGCTCTCTGGTACGAACGCGTCACTATGCTGCGGACTTCCTCGTCAATCGTGCGAGCGACCCGTTCGCCATAGTTCCGTTGCTCACCGATCTCCCGGCCCAGGAACACCAACTCCTCACGGTCCCCGAAAGTGAGCGGACCTAACTTGTCACTCATGCCATAGCGGGTGACCATCTGACGAGCCAGGTTGGTGACGTATTCCAGATCGTTGCTCGCTCCCGTTGTGATGTCACCGAACACCAGGTCCTCTGCCGCACGTCCCCCCAGCCCAACCGTGATCTTGGCCAGGAAGGCTGTCCTGCTGGTGAGCGCGCGGTCTTCCTCAGGCAGCATCAAGGTGTATCCGCCGGCCAAACCGCGCGCTACAATGGAGACTTTATGCACCGGATCGGCGTGCGGTGTCAGGTTGGCGACCAAGGCATGACCGGCTTCGTGGAAGGCCGTGATCTCCTTCTCTTCGTCAGAGATGATGCGACTGCGCCGTTCCGGACCCATAAGCACCTTCTCGATCGCCTCTTGGAACTCGGGCATGCCGATCGTTTGCTTGTTGCGGCGCGCGGCCAGAATCGCCGCTTCGTTTA
>CAZDTE010000118.1:0-9685 GCA_964508275.1 uncultured Ardenticatenales bacterium | reverse complement strand
TGTGTTTATCCTGCAAATCTGTGTCCGGTCACTCTTTCTCCGACAAGCTGCTAGGCGAAGGCCTTCCCGAGCAGGCAGGCCTCCTGACCGAGATCCGTTTGGTTTGCCCGGGGTTAGGCGCCTGCCTGGTGTCTGCCCGTGCGCGCCCGTCTCACCGTTCGTGCCGGCGCGCTACTCCGGCGGTTTCGTGGTAACGGTGAAGCGGCATGCCGGGTGTCCCATCGCCCGACACGCTGTTTCTTCCACGGTGAAACGCTTCCCGTTGCTGGCCCAAAGCGCCACCTCTTCTAAGGCGCCGACCGCTGTATGGCAGAAAGGCTGCTCAGCGCGTACGGTCGAGCAGTAGGGGCATTGAAGCGCCTCAAAGACAAGTGCCTTGCCATTCTGGCTGACCCGACATTCGACATGGGCGATCTGCCGGGCCGCGAGGGACACGCTGTTCAGAGCCAGCCGCAGACGGGTTTGCACAGGGAACGCGCGCAACGCCGTCTTTGCCGTGCCCAATGCGGTCGGATAGGCCTCTTGCCAGGTACGGAACTGCACTCGTCCCAGTCGCTGCAAGATAGCTTTGGCTCCATACTGGCCATAGACGTCGGCCATGGTCTCTGTCAACCGTCCGATGTCGCCAAAAGTTACGCTCTCGCCCGCCTCTAATTCTGTCCGGCCTACATATTCCGCCAGGCCGGCGTGACGCAGCAGAGTATTCATTCCGCCCTGCCCGATCACTTCTCTTACCGTCAGGAAGGCTACTTTCACTGCTTGTGGCGGTAACACAAGGGCTGCGTCATCGCGACGTTGTTCCTGCGTATTAGACATTCTACAATCCGTTATCAGCCGCCCCAAGTGAGAGAAGTAGATGGACGACAGGGAAAAATGCGTGGGGGGGGGAAGAGAACGGAGTTGGGCTCCGTCTACCCCCATCCCCCATCGCTAAGTGGGCACCGCTTTATGATTCTCGCTTGGCGCGCAGGTAATCATCTATGCCTTGGCTAGCGATCTTGGCCGAAGCAAGTGCCGTGACCACCAAGTCGGCACCGCGAACCGCGTCGCCACCGGCAAAGACTGCTTCCCGACTGGTGGCTCCCGTTTCTTCGTCCACAACGAACAGGCCCCACTTGTGGGTCTCCAGCTTTTCCGTCTTCTCGCCCAGCAGAGGATCTGGCCAGTAACCAAGTGCCAGTACCACCGTATCCACTTCCTGGATGAAGTTGCTGCCTTCAATCGGCACAGGCCGCCGGCGGCCTGAGGAATCCGGCTCGCCCAGCTCCATGCGGATACATTCCATCGCATTAACCCACCCGTCGTCACCACCGATGTAGCGTACGGGTACCGTGAGGAACTCGAAGTTGACCCCCTCTTCCTTGGCATTTGTGCGCTCTTCGGCCCGGCCTGGCATCTCGGCCTCAGTGCGGCGATACACGCAGGTTACTTCTGCCACGCCAGGCAGCCGTTTGGCGGTGCGTACGCAGTCCATGGCCGTATCCCCGCCACCGATCACGCCCACACGTTTGCCGACGACCAGTGGCTCGCGTTGAAACTCCGGCAGCAGCTCCGGTGCCAGGTTTCCACGAACCAGGAAGTCCGTGGCATAGTAGAGCCCTTTCAGATCTTCTCCGGGCACGTTTTGGGTGGCGCAGACCGGAGCGCCAACACCCAAGAAGATCGCGTCGAAGCCCTGCGCGAACAGGTCATCGAGGGTCACATCCTCACCGACCTTGGTGTTTTGCACGAACTTGATTCCGAGGTTCTTCAGGTACTCAATCTTTTCCCATATCATTCCCTTGTCCAGCTTGAAATTGGGGATTCCGTAGATGAGCAGACCACTCGCGTTGGGCCAGTAGTCGTAAACGGTAACGTCGTAGCCCTTGATAGCCAGCCGCTCAGCAACCTCCATGCTGGCAGGTCCAGCGCCGACACAGGCCACTTTTTGTCCCACGGGAGGCGCGATCTCCGGAACCGGATACCCGTAGTTCTGGCGCTGGTAATCGGCACAGAAAGCCTCCAGTTTCCCAATGTGCACGGGGATGTTCTTCTTGCCCACCACACAGCTTCCTTCACACAAGCTTTCTTGTGGGCAGATGCGCCCACAAACTTCCGGCATCGCACTGGTCTGGCGGAACACATTGGCCGCTCCGACCACGTCTCCATGCTCCAGGAGCCAGAATGCACCGGGGATGTCGTTGTGAATCGGACAAGCTCTTATACACGGGGCGCGAGGGCACTGAATGCAGCGCTCCGCTTCCAGCTTCGCCGTCTCCAAATCATAGAAGAAGGGATAGACTTCGTTGAAGTCCTGGATGCGTTCTTCGGGAGGGCGCTTCTTCACGATGTTTGGGGGGATCTTGAGACGTGCTTTGCGATCTACTTTCGGCATTTCTTTTGCGGACTTGGACATACTTCTGAGCCTCCTTGGGTACTTGATTTGAATACGCTTGGGAGTGCGACGCAAGAGCCGTCGAGTGGCTTGCCTATACATTACCATGCCTGTGCAAGTTTGTCAATTCTGCTGCTGCCAGACCGTCGTGCGACCCGCCGGCGTATGACGCCGTACCCTGCGAACCGGCATCGCGAGATCAGCGGCTTCTTCGTCCCACGCCGGCAACGAGGAACACCGCCCCGGTGACTATGCCGAGAGCAAGCACAAGGGATAGGAACCTCCCCCCGGCCACAGCCAGGATCGCCGGTACCGGCGTGGCGGTCGGCGACGGCGTGGGTGATGGCGTGGGTGACGGGGTGGCGGTCGTTGTTGGTGTGGCCGTGTGCGTGGTGGTCGCCGTCACCGTTGCTGTAGGCGATTCCGTTGGCGAAGGGGTCGGCGATGCGGTTGGCGACGCCGTAGGAGAGGGCGTCGCCGTGGGCGGTGCCGGGGTTGCGCTGGGCGGGAGTGGCGTCGGCGTGGCCGTGGCCGGTGCCGGATCGGCAATCTTGACCAGCGTGACCCCGTCGATGAACACCTGGTCGGCCCCGTGAGAGATCGGGTTGTGGGCACGCACGAACACAGTGACGGTGTCCCCCTGCGCGACCGCTTGCACGCGCAAATCTGCCGCTGTCATACGCTTGAACCGCCACAATCCGGGGCCCCAGACGACTGCCGGTGAGCGGGGGTCTGTGCCGCCGGCAGGGTCGATGCCAACCTTTCGCTCGATGCTGTCGTCGCCATTCGAGCTGTAAGGCGCCCAGTAGAGCACGGCCTCGTAGGTGGCGCCGGGGATCAGACCACGTACGGTCTGGTAGATGCCGGCCGTGAACGGCAAGCCGTTCGACCAGATTCGTTGCGCCGGTGGTGAGGCGCTATCCTGACTCTGGTCAATGGCCGGGCTCCCATACTCCACGAAAGGCCACCAACCTTCGGGCACGACCCACGGGCGCTTGGGAACCGGTACGAACTTGTTGAAGTCGCAGTTGTACGTCAAGTTGGCCGGGTCGGTGCAACCGTCCGCGTGAGCCACAGGGGTGGTCCATACCCACAGCAGGACAATCGCCAAGCAGCACGCGGTTCTGGACAACCACGTTTCGAGTTTCGTATTCCGGGTTTCGCGTTCCACTCTCGATGCTCCAGTATGGGTGTTCGCCAGGCCGTACATTAGCTGCTCGTACTTGGCAGCGCATAAAGCTACGCAACCAGCAGGAATGCTCCGGTTACTTGCGATGCACGCGTGAATGCGTGTGTGCATGGATACTCAGGAACGATGTCAGCCGTGCGCAACCGTCTGCTCGTCGTCAACCAGGGGAGCGGTCACCGGCAGCCGATCACCGCCGCCGCGCCGGCCCGGTACAGCGCACCAACGATCTCCTGTGCGCGGTGGGGGGGAACCAGGGCGATCACGTTTCCACCGCGTCCGCCGCCAGACAGTTTGGCTCCCCAGGCCCCCGCCTGTCGGGCAGCGAGTACCAGCTTGTTCAGCGCCGGAGATGACACGTCCAGTTCCTCGAGCAGGTGTTGGTTGCGGTTCATGAATTGCCCCGCGGCCGCCAGGTCGGTCTGCTCGATGGCGCGGCGCGTCTCCTGCACCAGAGACGCGATCTGGTCGAACAGGGCTTCGTGGCGATGGGGGTTCGTCTGCCACGCCTCGCGCACTGCGCCGACAACAGCCTTTGTTGGGCTGGGCACGCCCGTGTCGGCAACGACGAGCGGCAGATCGCTTCCGTCGGCGAATCGTTCTGGCGGCCGCTCGCGCACAAAGTAGATTGGCTGGGCATAGGCGATCACCGCGTTATCGATTCCGCTTGGTGTACCGTGGTGCAGTTTTTCGGTCTCAAAAGCGAGGGCGGAGACGGTGGCTGCCGGCAGTTCCTGGCCAAGATGCGCGGCCAGCGCGCGTACCAGCGCCACCGCGATGGCTGCGCCGCTGCCTAGCCCGCCGGCAATCGGTATGGACGAAGTCAGACGGATGGTCACATCCGGCTCGGTGAACCGGCCGAGTCGAGCCAGGATGTTCAGAACGGTCGCGGCGTGCGGATCGGTTGCTGGCGTCTCGGCAAGTGAGCATCGCAACCCGATGTCTGGTGCCTCAATCGTCACGCCTTGCCCCTGCGCGGCATCCGTCACCTCGGCGCGTGCCTCTACCTGCGTGACCGGGACAGCAATCGCCGGCCGGCCGTACACCACAGCGTGCTCGCCGACCAGGATGACTTTGCCTGGGGCACTTGATGTCGTCATGGCGCAAGTATACCATAGCCACCACCAGTGGGCAAACACTTGCGGCGCAAGCGCATCGGCCCTTCCGGTGAACTTGCCTGAACGGACCAATTGTGCTATACTTGCACGTTGGGTGTCATGGTGACATTCAAGAAAGCACACCCTCTGAACGACTTCGTTGACCAGGGTTCACGTTGAGTTGCCCTGGTGGCACGCGTTCGGGCACCGCTACGTGAAGCGTAGAGCGGCGCTCAATGTGTAAGTGAGGGTGGACGACGATAAACGAAGGAGGCACGTATTCAATGTCTGTGATCGGAATCAAACCCCTGCTTGAGGCCGGTGTGCATTTTGGGCATCGTACCCGGCGTTGGAATCCCCGTATGCGTTCCTACATCTTCACGGAGCGCAATGGGATCCACATCATCGATCTTCAGCACACCCTTGCCCAGATAGATAAGGCCTACGCCAAGATTCGCGACACGGTCGCCGATGGCGGTCTGGTGCTCTTTGTGGCCACCAAGCGCCAGGCGCAGGAGATCATCTCACAGGAGGCCACGCGGTGTGGGATGCCCTATGTCAACCACCGGTGGCTTGGCGGCACGCTGACCAACTTTCGCACGATTCGGAAGAGGATAGATTACCTGCGTGACCTGGAACTTTCCCAAGCACGCGGTGAACTGGAACTGTTGATCAAGAAGGAGCGGTTGAGCAAGCTGCGAGAGATCGAGAAACTGAACACGCGACTAGGTGGCATCAAAGATATGTCTGTGCTGCCCGACGTGATCTTCGTGGTGGATGTCAACCGGGAAGGAATTGCCGTTAGAGAAGCGCACATCTTGGAGATTCCCATCGTGGCGATGGTGGATACCAATTGCGATCCTCAGATGATCGACTACGTGATCGCTTCGAACGACGACGCAATCCGCGCGATCCGCTTGCTCACCGGCCTGGTCGCAGATGCTGTGATCGAGGGCAAGGACATGCGCCAGGCCCTTTGGGAAGAACAGCAGGAGGCTAAAGAGGATCTGGAGGCAGTGGACACGACCCGCCGTGTGTTTAGCCCGGATGATGAATTACCGTATGCTGAAGCTGAGGAATAGGGAGGAAAGAAGATTGGCTATCGCCACCGAATTGATCAAGGAACTCCGCCAGCGCACCGGAGCTGGTGTCTTGGACTGCAAGACTGCGCTCGAAGCGACCGCGGGTGATATCGAAAAGGCGGTTGCGTACCTCCGCGAAAAAGGCCTGGCCAAGGCGGCAAAAAAGAGCGGCCGTACTGCCAACGAGGGCCTGATTGAACCGTACAGTCATGCCGGCGGTCGGATCGCGGCGCTCGTTGAACTGAACTGCGAGACAGACTTCGTGGCCCGCACAGAGGAATTTCGCGCCTTGGCTCACAACATCGCTATGCAGGTTGTGGCCAGCAACCCCCAGTACCTGGCCCCGCAGGATGTACCGGCCGAGGTCGTTGGCCAGGAGAAAGCGGTCTATGCTGCCGAGTTTCGAGACTCTGGGAAACCCGAGCACATCGTTGACCGGATTGTCGAAGGCCGCCTCAAGAAGTTTTACGGTGAGACTTGCCTGCTGGAACAGCCGTTCATCAAGGATGGCGATAAGACGGTGGGCGAGCTCATACAGGAACATATCGCCAAACTGGGCGAGAACATCAAGCTGCGCCGTTTTGTGCGTTACGAACTTGGGAACTGAACCGTGTACCAGCGCATCCTGTTGAAAGTTGGCGGTGAATCGTTGGCCGGCCCGCAAGGGTACGGCATCGATATGCAGCGCGTGGACCGGTTAGCCGGCATTATCCGCGACGTGCAGCGTCACGAGGTGCAGGTTGCCATCGTTATTGGAGCCGGCAACATTTGGCGCGGGAAGATCGGCATAGACCAGGGCATGGAGCGGGCCAGGGCGGACCAGATGGGCATGCTGGCTACGGTGATGAACGCTCTGGCCCTTCAAGATGCCCTGGAGCGCATGCGCATCGTTACCCGCGTGCAGACGGCCATCGAAATGAAGGCCCTTGCCGAGCCGTACATCCGACTGCGCGCGATCCGGCACCTGGAGAAGGGCCGCGTCGTGATTCTGGGTGGCGGGACAGGGAACCCGTTCTTCACGACCGATACGGCGGCCGCTTTGCGGGCCATGGAGATCAATGCCGATGTCCTGATCAAGGCAACCAAAGTGGACGCTGTGTACGACGATGATCCGTTGACCAACCCGGAGGCCAGGCGTTTTGAGCGCCTGACCTATCTGGATGCGCTCAACCTGCAGGTTCGCGTGATCGACAGCACAGCCATCACGCTGTGCATGGAAAACAACATGCCTGTCTTCGTCGTCGGTCTGGCGGAACCGCGCAGCATTGAACGTGTCGTTCTCGGCGAGGACGGAATCGGTACGCTCATAGCCGGCCATTTGCACTGAACGTTGTCCGGCACGACGTTGGGCCGCCAGAGTAGCACAGCGGTTGGAACAAGGGAAGGTTACTGCTCATCCAGACAGCAAGAATGGTCTGGGCGTATGCAAAACCTGGGGGAGCAGTACAAATCAACCACAGATTTCGCAGAGTACACTGCTGAAACAGCAATAACAGCGGTGAAATCGCGGATGCAGCCCTTCCACAGAAGGGGCAGCATCCGGCGTAATCTGTGGTTAAGAAACGGGTGGGCTATCCGACTCCCCTCACGATTAGATGCGCCCGAATGGTCTTCGCAGTGGTAGGAAGCCCCCCCAGCCCCCCAATTCTGGGGGGAGTAAAGCAGGTTCCCCCCAAGATTGGGGGGTTAGGGGGGCCTGGCTGAGTAGTGACAAGGGAGGTGAACCATGATTAACGATGTTCTTCAGGACACCGAAACGCGTATGAAGAAGTCCATCGCCGCCCTCGAATACGACCTGAGAACGGTGCGCACCGGAAGGGCCTCACCAGCGCTGGTGGAACACCTCCCCGTGGACTACTACGGCACACCCACCCCGCTTAACCAATTGTCCACCATCGCGACTCCTGAGCCTACCTTGTTGGTGATTCGTCCCTGGGACGCCAACGTCCTGGCCGAGATCGAGCGCGCCATACTGAAATCGGACCTGGGACTCACGCCCAATAACGACGGCCAGATCATTCGCCTGGGCATCCCTCCGCTTACGGAAGAGCGCCGGCGGGAACTGGTCAAACTGGTCGGCAAGCGCGCCGAAGAGGCGCGGGTGGCCGTGCGCAATATCCGTCGAGACGAACTGCAAGACCTACAGGACATTCAGAAGGAAGGCCTCATCTCCGAAGATGAGTATTACCGCGCGCGGGACCGGGTCCAAGAGTTGACGAACAACTTTATCGAAGGGATCGGCGAGATAAGCAAAGCCAAAGAGACCGAGATTATGGAAATCTGATCCGGGGATTGACTTTCTTTTGCCGAGAACACAAAAGGGAATGACGATCGAGGAAGGCCAACTCACAAACGTACCCTATCACGTGGGTATTATCATGGACGGCAATGGCCGGTGGGCCCAGGCGCGAGGCCTGCCGCGGCTGGCCGGGCATCGGGCTGGAACGGAAAACATCCGTCGAGTCCTGGGGGCCTCCGTCGAGTTTGGCATCAAGATCCTGACGATATACGCCTTCTCCACGGAGAATTGGAACCGCCCTCCCGCCGAGGTTCGCGGCCTCATGGACATTCTGGGACGAGTCATTGACCGTGAGCTGCAAGACCTGCACAAGAACGGTGTTCAGCTGCGACACATCGGCCGGCTGGACGGTATATCGGACCGGCTCCGGAAGCGTGTTCTGCACGCCATTGAGCTTACGAAGAACAATGACACGCTGATCCTGAACGTGGCGTTCAACTACGGGGGACGAGCCGAGATTCTGGATGCCGTGCGCAGTTTGTTGCGCGAAGGGGTCTCACCGGATCGGTTGACCGAGCGGTTGTTTGTGGAGCACCTCTACACGGCCAGCGTGCCCGACCCGGACCTGATCATTCGTACGGGCGGCGAGATGCGGTTGAGCAATTTCATGATCTGGCAGGCCGCGTACGCCGAGATTTACTCAACGCCGACCTACTGGCCCGATTTCGATCAAGCGGAACTGCGCAAAGCCCTGGTTGAATACGCCAATCGTGAACGACGGTTTGGCCGTGTGCTCCAACCAGACCCCCCTTGACGTCGCATAGTTCCTCGCCGGGGAGCGCACAATGACTATTCGGCTGATCAGCGCCGCCGTACTGCTCCCGGTAGTCGCCTTTGTTGTCTTTGCCGGTGGCCCCCTTTTCACCGCTGCCACCGTGATCGCCACGCTCCTGGCCGGTTACGAACTCTTTTCTCTGATGAAGGACCGGGGACACCGGCCGTTTCTCGGATTGGGCCTCGCCACCATCGTTCTCCTGGCCGTTGACGACTCGATCCCACTGCGTGGAACGCATCAGGGCCTGTTGGCCGCTGCGGTAATTGCTTCGCTGTTGTGGCCGTTGGCCCAGCGACAACGCGCCGGGAGTCTGGAAAACTGGGCGCTGACCGTGGCCGGATCAGTCTACATCGGGGGGTTGGCTGCGCACATGGTGATGCTGCGTGCCCTGCCAGGCGGGCTTTGGTTGACGGCCATCGCCATGCTGGGCACCTGGTTTACCGACAGCGGTGCCTACATCGCTGGAAAGCGGTTTGGGCGCAACCGCCTGGCCCCACGCATCAGCCCAAAGAAAACGTGGGAGGGGGCCATCGGAGGGGGAATCGCCGGCACGCTGGTCACCGTATTCTTGGCAAGTTACTTGCTCGGCATGCCCACGCTGCTCGCCTTGGCTCTGGGCATCCTGTTGGCCGCGGCCGCCGTGCTGGGCGACCTGATAGAGTCCTGGATCAAACGCCAACTTGGGGCCAAAGATTCGGGCAAGACGATCCCTGGCCACGGTGGAATGCTCGACCGGATCGACAGCCTGTTGCTTGCCGGCGTGGTGGTCTACTACTTTGCTCTGTTTGTATCATCTCAATAACTTGGGGAACGCCCCCCTAGCCCCCCAAAGTTGGGGGGGGGATAAGAGGGGGGGAGCAAATGCCCCCCAA
>CAZDTE010000117.1:0-9768 GCA_964508275.1 uncultured Ardenticatenales bacterium | reverse complement strand
TGATGCGTGGGGATGCCACTGCGTTCTGCCAGGGCCAGTTTCCGCCGGTGGCGGCCCATCAGGAGCAGGTCACAGCCGGTGAGGGCCAGCACGTGCGCGACGAGCAAGCCGAGTTTGCCGTCACCCAGCACCGCCACGCGGTCTGTGGGGCAGATCTGGACGCGGTCCGGAATCTCCAGGGCGGCAGCCAGCGGCTCGGTGAAGACGGCGGCCTCATCGGGCACCGCCGGCGGCACGATGTGCAGGTTCCGCTCCGGCAGGCTGACGTATTCGGCGTGGGCCCCATCGCGGCCCCAGATGCCGAGCGTGGTGCGGTTCGGGCAGTGCGTGGGGCGGCCGGCGCGGCAGGTGGGGCAGTCTACGCAGTGGGCGTTGATCTCGCCGACGACGCGCTGACCATCCAGATCCCCGGACGGGCTGCGCTCGACGACACCAACGAATTCATGTCCCAGCACGCCCACAAAGTCCACGTAACCTCGGAGGATCTCGAGGTCGGTGTTGCATATGCCGGCCAGCGTCACGCGCACCAGCGCCTCGTCATCGCGGTGAGGGCGTGGCGCTGCGCTGTCCAGTATCAGTTGGCCGTTTTCAGCGCGCAAGGCGAGCATGGTCGTTGCCAAAAACAGGTGTCAGCAGTCAGCAGCAATGTTTCGTGTGCTGCGTGACGAATGCACCACGCAATACGCAACACGTTTCACGCCAATCATCATTCATCGTTTCGGAGTCGCACGACGCATCACCGCCAGGCGATTCGTCAGGCAGCGGCGGGCTGTCCTCCGCGCAGGCGGCGCAGGAGTTGGCGAACTTCACCGTTATCCCAGACCACAAGCAGCGGCGAGGCATTGAAGATCGATGAATAGGTGCCGCTGGCCACGCCGATCAAGAGCCAGAAGACGAATTGCCGGATTGTCAGCCCCCCGAAGAGGAAGAGGGCGAGCAACGTAAACATGACCGTCAATTGCGTGCTGATCGAGCGATCGAGCGTTTGGATGATGCTGTGGTTGACGATGACGTCGAACCGCTCACCACGCATACGGCCGGCGTTTTCGCGGATGCGGTCGAAGACAACGATGGTGTCGTGTACCGAAAAGCCGATGACGGTTAGCAAAGCGGTCAGGAACAGGGCGTCAACTTCCCAGCCCAGAAAGTGGCCGGCCAAGGAGGCCAGGCCCAACACGACGAACACGTCATGGAGCATGGCGATGATCGCACAGGCCCCGTAGCGAAACGGGTTGGAAACGTGCCGGAAGGCGAACGAGATGTACGTCAGGATCGCGATGGCCGCGGCAATGACGGCCCACATAGCCCGATTCGCAACCTCCTGGCCGACAGCGGGACCGACAGACTCGAAACGAAGCTCGACGAACTCGCCGTAGTGCTCGCCCAAGGCGTCTTCAATACGATTCTTCATGTCCTGATCGATGTGGGTGGTACGCACAAGGATGATGTTTGATCCGGATGTCTGCACCAGCCCAACAGGAAACCCCTCAGCCTCCAGAAAATCCTTCGTCTCTGCAGGGAGTAACTCTTGCGCCGGTTGCTCGAACTGGAGTTCTAGCAATGACCCTCCCACAAAGTCAATCGAAAGGTTCAGCCCAAAGAGCGGCAATGAAATGAAGCCGGGGACCAACACGACCAGAGACAACAAGAAATACCAATAGCGTTTGCCAACGATGTCCCACACGATATCTATCTACCCTCCCGTCATACTGATGATGGCTGCGTGGTGACGAACAACGATAACCGGGGAAACGACTTCCTTCCCAGACCCTGCGGTTTTCCGGGCGTAGCTCCACACCGAACCGTGGTCACAGCACGTATTCTACTCACCGGGCAACGTTTAGCGCTGTGCGGAGGGAAACAATTCTTGGCCGCTCCCCTGTCCCTAGCCCCAGTTATCTGCGCCATCGTCCTCAGATTCACGAAACTCCTCTCGCCCGGCACGTCGTTTGCCGTCGAGCATAATCATCTGGTCCGCCACTAACTCGGTTCGAAAGTGGCGCTGCCCGCTCTGGTCCTCCCAGCTTCGGGTCTGTAGGCTGCCCTCGATGTAGACTCGTCCGCCTTTTCGAAGATACTGGTTGCAAATCTCAGCCAGGTCTCTCCAGGAAACCACGTTGAACCATTCAGTCGCCTCTTTTCGTTCGCCATCCGGTGTCGTCCAACTTCGCCCAACGGCCACGCTGAAAGAGGTGACCGGTGTTCCATTTGGGGTGTAACGCATCTCCGGGTCTCTCCCCAGGTTTCCAATGATCATCACCTTGTTCAACCCGCGCGCCATCACGCACCTCCTTGTGTTATACGCCAAACCACCAGTGGTTCTTCGTCAGGTCCATGCCCATCGTCAAGCGCAGGAATGTGTGCGTCACGACAATGGCCGTAGCCATGCTGACCAGCACACCGATTGCCAGCGTCAGCGCAAACCCTTTGACAATGCTCGCGCCGAAGAGAGAGCCAAACCAGAAAAGGATCGCGCACGTAATCAGGGTGGAGAAGTTGGAATCTCGGATCGATGGCCATGCTCGTCGGAATCCCTCGTCGACAGCATTGCCCAGGGGGCGACCCGACCGCAGCTCCTCTTTCATGCGCTCAAAGATCAGAATGTTCGCATCGACCGCCATACCCACAGACAAGATGAAGCCGGCAATGCCGGCCAGCGTCAGCGTGACCGGAATCAGCTTGAAGAGAGCAAGCACGACCAGGGCATAGATCGTGAGCGCAGCGTCTGCCAGGATGCCGGGCAGGCGGTAGTTCAGGGCCATAAACAGGGCCACGATGATGACGCCGATCAGTCCGGCGCGCGTACTCTTCTGGACCGAGTCTTGGCCCAGCGTCGGGCCCACCGTGCGGTTCTCGATCACCTTGAGCGGCACGGGGAGCGCACCGTATTTGAGCTGAATGACGATGCTTCGCGCTTCCTCCAGGCTGAACTGCCCGGTGATCACACCTCTCCCCTCAAGGATCTCTGACTGGATTCTCGGTGAGGAGATGACGTGCTTGTCCAGTACGATGGCCAGAATCTGGCCCACGTGCGTGCGGGTGTAATCGGCGAATATCTTGGCTCCCTCGGCGGTCAACTCGAACGAGATCTGCGGTGCGCCCAGGTCGTCGAAGCCGACGGTTGCGCTCTTCAGGTGCT
Source organism: uncultured Ardenticatenales bacterium (assembly GCA_964508275.1). Taxonomy (GTDB): domain Bacteria; phylum Chloroflexota; class Anaerolineae; order Ardenticatenales; family JAADHH01; genus CAZDTE01. The sequence goes on along the minus strand of CAZDTE010000117.1, from coordinate 6,629 downwards.
TGCCCGTCATCACGGTCGTGTACACTGTGGAGGCCGCGACATCCGGGGCCGTCGTATCGGTTGTTGCTGCCGTGACTGTGAGCGGTGCTGTCTCTGTGAGCGGAGCCGTTTCTGTTATCGCCGCGGTGCCTCCCCCAAATGTCGTGCTTACGCTTGTGCCATCTGGAAGAAAGGTGTTTCCAGCGTCAATGAACTCCAGCAAGCCGGTCTGCCCAAAAGTGGCGATGGCTTGGTCCGGGTCACTCAACCCAGGCAATTCGACGATGATGCGGCGGTCGCCCTGGAGTTGGATTAGCGGCTCGGACACGCCAAGGCCGTTGACCCGCTGCTCGATGATGCCCTTGGCCGCGGCCATCGAATCGGCATCCAGTGGTTCAGTCGACGGGATATCCGCTTCCAGCATGACCTGCAGCCCTCCCTGCAAATCCAACCCCTCGTGAACGGTTATCTCGCGGTCGACCTTCAAGGGGCCTAACTTGAAGTGGATACCGGGGTTGTCTGGCAGATCCACCCACAGAACTGCGGCTGACAGGATAAGGATTCCGACGAGTAATGTAATGGTTCGTTCCCGCATGGGACCTCCCTTTCGCTGATTCGGACTATGTGCTGATTATAACGCATCCCCCCAGGGCTGTCAAATGTTGAGCATGGCTCTTTTTGTTACTTGTATTGTCAAGTTCCCTCTTGCTTTTTTACCAATTTTGTTGTATAATATAGTCACTAAACATAGTCAACCTGTTTCGCAAATAAGATATAACTATATGTACGGTGACTAAACGGTAACTGCTCGTGGTCAGCTATTTTCAGATCTGTTGACCGGTCACACAGGGAGGTGAAATGATGAAGGCACTGCGTTGGATGTTCGTGGGGCTATTGCTGGTCATCTTGGGGATCCTCACTTCAACGGCGACGGCAGCCAATCCGTACGCTCGCTTCTTCCCGGAAACGGGACATTCGGTCCGTGGAGGCTTTCTCGACTTCTATGACAGCCACGGCGGAACGGCTATCTTCGGGCTGCCGCTCACGGACGAAATCTTGGAGGGCGGCACAACGGTGCAGTACTTTGAGCGAGCACGCTTCGAGTGGCACCCCTTCAACCCCCCATCCTACCAGGTGCAACTTGGGTTGCTGGGGAGCGACATTCTCGAGGACCCGGACCCGCCGGTTCCTCCTCTGCCACCGGCCGCCGGCATGAAGGCCCTCTACTTCTCAGAGACCGGACACAACGTCACCAATGAATTCCTCGATTTCTGGAACTATTACGGCGGCCTGGACGTTTTTGGCTATCCAATCACGGAGCGGTTTGTGTTCGACACGGGAATGTACCAGTACTTCCAGCGCGCCCGATTCCAGTGGGATGGTCACCAAGTCACCTTGGGGAACCTGGGCCAGGAGTGGCTGACCAAATCTCCGCAAGTACCGTTCACACCACACGCCATCGGGCCACGGGCACAGTTCTTCCCGGAGACCGGCTACCAAGTGCAGGACCCCTTCCTCATGTTCTTCGAATCCAAAGGAGGGCCGGCGATCTTTGGATTCCCCATCTCCAGCAGCTTTGAAGAGGTTGGCCGAACGGTGCAGTATTTCCAGAAGGCCCGCTTTGAGTGGCACCCTGAAGTGCCTGGTGAGGTGCAGCTCGGCCTGCTCGGCCAGGAGGTACACGGCCCAACGGAGCCGCCCGTCGCCGATTGGTCCACCCCCTGGAACCCGAACTATGCCTACTTCCCTGAGACCGGGCACGTGGTTAGCTACGCCTTCCTCAAGTTCTACCAGGAACATGGAGGGCTCGAGATCTTCGGCTACCCGATCAGCGAGGCGCAAGGCGAGGGCGGAGCAACCATCCAATGGTTCCAACGAGCGCGCATGGAATACCGCAACGGCATCGTCGAGTTGGCTAACCTGGGCGAGCAGGTGTTCGATGGCGGTGACCGCGAAGGCCGCTTCCCGGCCGACGGTGTGTTCCGCCTGGTATGGGACGCGAACCCCAAAGTGCAACAACTGCTGGGTAAGGGCACCGAAAACGCTCAGATCGTGAGCATGGCCGAGCAGGAGTTCGAGCACGGCCGCATGTTCTGGCGGAGTGACACGAACGTGATCTACGTGCTTACGGAGGGCGGCCATTGGGAAGCGATGACGAACCCCTATAAGCCTGGGGATCGGGTCAGTTGGGGATATCCGGCACCGTCTGGGTTTTACGAACCGGTGCTCGGCTTCGGCAAGGTGTGGCGAACGTTCTATGGCGGCCCTGGGGGACCACTAGGCTGGGCGACCCACCCGCAGAACAACTACCTGGGCATAGCGCAGAACTTCCAGCACGGGGCGATGGTGTGGAGCCCAGACCTCTGGGTGTATGTCCTTTCCGGTTGCTGCAACTGGGATCGCTACGCGGACACCCGGCCCATAGAAGGGATCGACCCGTAGGTAGAGATAGAGAAAGAGATAGAGGTAGAGAATTGTTGGAAGCCTAGCTCTCTATCTCTATCTCCCTTCTCTATCTCTATCTGTTCTTCGGCGGCCAGCGATCAGTTGTGCTCATCGACATCCGCAGCGTGGGTGAGGATGATCGCTTCGGCCACTTCCTTCATCGGCTTACGCGTGTTCATGCTCATCTTCTGTACCTTGCGGAACGCCTCGGCCTCACGTAACCCCTGAGTGTCCATCAGGATACCCTTGGCCCGGTCCACCAGCTTGCGGGTCTCCAGCGCCTCCGCAAGGTCAACGACTTCCTTTTCCAACGTCTGAAACTCATCGAACCGCGCCAAGGCGACCTCGATGGCCGGTGCCAGGTCACTTTCGCGGAACGGTTTTACCAGATAGCCTACCACCCCCGCCGCGGTCGCTCGCTCGATCAGTTCGCGCTGTCCAAAGGCCGTCAGGAGAAGTACCGGTGAGATACGCTCGCCCGTGAGGATGCTGGCCGCGTCAATACCATCCATCCCGGGCATCTTGATGTCCATGATCACCAGATCAGGGCGCAACTTGCGGGCCAGGTTTACGGCACTCTCTCCATCCCCAACGTCACCTACCACCAGGTAACCCAACGATGTAAGCATTTCACGCAGGTCCATACGGATAACGGATTCGTCGTCTGCGATGATAATGCGGACTCGCGACATGATCTGTCCTCCTCCATCTTGGATGTTCACATTTCCTCTCCAGGAATCGTCTTCGGAATATGTGCGGTGGCACACGCCCCTTGCTCGTTATGAAACTCGAATGTCCCCTGCAGGTCCTGTTCCACCAGCGTGCGCACGATGCGCAGCCCCAGGTTACTGTCCCCGTCAAGGTCAAATTCAGGCGGAAGGCCTCGCCCGTCGTCTTCAACCCGGATGATCAACATGTTACCTTCGTCCTGCAAGGAGACGGACACCCTGCCGGCCTCACCTTCGTCATAGGCATGTTCCAGCGCGTTCTGCACCAGCTCGTTGATGACCAGGGCACAGCTCGTGGCCTGTCTTGCCGACAGAAAAACACTCGTTCCCTCCACCCGCAGCTGCACCTGGTCACCCGGATTCAGCGAGCTCTCTCGGCACTGATGAGCAACCTTAGTCGCCACATCCTTCACGTTGATGATCTGTCCTTCGTGCTGAGAAAGGAACTCGTGCACGACAGCGACACTGAGCAGGCGATTAACGCCCTCCTCCAACACGTTGCGCATCTGCGCGTCTTCAACGCGTCGCGCTTGCATGCGCAACAGGGAAGCGATGGTCTGCAAATTGTTCTTGACGCGATGGTGTATCTCCTGGATCATCGCGGCACGCACGGCCTTTTCTTGCTCCTTGCGCCGCGCTCGCGTATTGTCGTGGATGGTGAGAATGACTCCGATCAGGCCGAGACTCCCTCTGCCCTCAAACCACCGGTACCTGCTCAGGCGACGAAATGGCAACGCGTGTCCCGTCAGGGGGATTGCCTTGCGAATCCAGAAGAACTCTCCCTCCTCCGCTTCTTCCTCCAGGCAGATCATCTCGTTCAGCGCTCGCAGCATGAGATGTGCATCACCCGTGTCCAGGTCAGCAAGGAGTTTACCTTCCAGGTTTTCTGTGTGGCCCAGCTTGCGGTAAAGTTTTGTCGCCAAGCCGCTCACATACAAGATCCGGCCGTCAGTGTCTACGACAAGCAGTCCATCCTGCTCACCAAAAGGAGAAAGGGCTTCGGCTCCGGGAAGTCCCTGTCGCAAAACCATGAGCACCAAGTTGCGCAGCGTTCGCCGGAAGATGGGGACCCGCCGGCGGTGTCGCTCGTGCTCGATCAGGCTCTTTTCCAGGCTCAGACATCCAACAACGGAGCCGCCGGCATCGCGCAGGGGGAAAATCTCCCGGGCTACGTGTGTCCGATGGGCACTCACTTCGTGCACACTTTCGATCACACGCTCCCGCTGGAGTGCACGCCACAAATCTGGGTCTGTGCCGGCGTCATTTTCTTTGCCGATCAGGGTCTCGAGGTGGACCGGAGGAATGGAGTGCGGGCGCGCCTGGGCGAACACCTTTGCACGGTCCTCGCCGTGGCAGTGGTACAGCAAGATGTCCGCGCGACTGATGTCTGCGAGGATTGGCAACGCGGTTACAATTAGCCTTAGCCAGCCGTGATCGCTCGATAGGTCTGCCTGGCTACTCAGGACATCCTGGCTACTCAGGACATCCTGGCTACTCAGGACATCATCGTCCATTCGGTCTAACCCTGCCCCTTTTGCGGAGGGTTGCAAATACCTCACCGCCTACGAAAAACAATGGTCGGTGTAATGGTATCACACCGACCGTCCTCCCCAACTTCGGATCACCAATAGGCCAGATAGAGACCGCTGCACTCCACCTTGCGATGGAGGGTTGACAGCATTCCGCGACGACGGGTCGACAAGCTCAACCCCGTAATCCTCGCGCGAACTACCGCGGGGAGCGGTGAGCCAAAGTCGGGGCGAGAGGATTTGAACCTCCGACCACTTGAACCCCATTCAAGTGCGCTACCTGGCTGCGCTACGCCCCGGTGACTGTGTTCTCATTTTATCACATCCGGCCAAGTTTTGCAAATCCCTTTCCCACAGTGTGGCCACCTACGCGGGCGGTTGTCCATCGCCCGGCAGACGGAACAGCAGAGAAGCGACGCCGCAGCGGCCGCTGCCGGGGTCACAGTTGCGGGCAGACCGAGAAGGAACAGCGATTCCCAGTTGAGAGAGCATCTGGCTTACCTTGCATAGCGGAAGGCCCATCACGGACGCAGGGCAGCCCACGATCCGCTCGACCGGGCGAAACGAGGGATGCTGGATGGCGTAGGCAGCCGCCTTATCCAGCGGATCGCCGCTGGACACGTAGTCCACGATCTCACCGGAGGTATACGCCCGCATCGTGACGCGCGTCTCAACGACCTCCACCCGGCCGGCGTCATCCCCTCCCTGCATCACGGCCACGCCGGTGCAGACGCTGTGGCTGCGGCCACGCAAGCGGTGCAAGATCACGCTGGCCTCTTCCGCGTCTGCCGGTTTGCCGATCACCGCGCCTTCGAATACGACCACCGTATCTGCTGCCAACACAACGACATCCGGGTTCCGGCGGGCAACGGCCAGGGCCTTGGCCTGCGCCAATCGCCGGACCAGATCAGGGGGAGACTCTGCCGGCTGTGGCGACTCGTCTACGCCGGCCGCTGCGGTGCGAAAGGGGGCACCGAGCAGGCGCAGAATCTGCTTCCGCCGGGGAGATGCCGAAGCAAGCACGAGGGAGATGGGCTCAGGGGAGGCAAGCATTGGATCCTCGAATCCTTGGGAAAGCGCCGAATAGGGATTCCGGCGCTTCTGGAAAATCGTAGCAAATCACGGGCAGCCCGCGAACCCTTATCCGGGGGCCAGCACCACACGCACGTCACAGGGTGGAGGGAAGTTGCTCGTCTTGTCCACAACCGTCAGGCGAAGTGTGTAGACCCCGGCCGGGAATCCTGCGGTGTTCCATACATCGAGATTGCCATTGACGACCGCTTGATAGTGCAGGGGGCTGATGCTGTGCCAGTCGGAAGGTTTCGCGCCAGCGCTGTACTCCACCTTGTAGAAAGAGAATCCGGCGATGCTGGCCGTGCCCACGATCGGGACAATGCCCTGCACCTGGCTGTTCACACCGGGGGATGTGATCCGCGCAGCCAGATTCGGACAGGCCGCAGCCTGCGGGGAGGCTGTCGGCGTGGGTAGCCCTGGCGTTGGGGTGGGCACGGGTCGGCGCGTAGGCCTGGGTCTGGGAGTCGGCATCGCCGTGGCTCTCGGTGAGGGGCTTGGCGTAGGCAGAATCACCTGGACCGGTGTCGGCGTGGGCAGAGGCGGCGGGCCACCCTGTCCGGGGATCAAGATCAGGTCGAGATACGCCGCCACCGCCATGATGGCCAGGAAAATGAGCATGATGATCATTGATCGCCGGGCCTGTGTCGCTGCCGCTTCCCGCTCCAGGGAGAAAATGGCTTGACGCTCTTCTTGTCGTGCCCGCACAAGGAAACGCAAATAGAACAGCACGCCGGCCGTGCAGGTAATGTAAATCGCTAGGGCATAGCTTTCAATGGCCCTGAGGATAGCAGGCATACGCCCCTTTCATCAATCTTCTCGTACCATCTCAATAACCTGGGGACCGCCCCCCGGCCCCCAAAGTTGGGGGGTTAGG